>NZ_JAWOUN010000012.1:0-134918 GCF_033339395.1 Vibrio sp. 397
TGGTGTTGACTGTGGATCTGCTTCAATCGTTCAGTCGCCACGTGAGTATAAATTTGCGTGGTCGATAAGTCACTATGTCCTAAAAGCATCTGTACGACCCTGAGATCTGCGCCATAGTTCAATAAATGCGTGGCAAAGGCATGACGCAGTACGTGCGGCGACAGCTGATCCGTGTCAATCCCTGCTATCAAAGCATAGTATTTAATACGGTGCCAAAACGTCTGACGAGTCATCTGTCTTGCGCGTTTACTAGGAAAAACAATATCAGATGATGTATCACCAAGTAACGCAGGACGCCCTTGTTGAATGAACGTCTCGATCCAATCGACCGCGTTTTCCCCCATAGGAACTAGGCGTTCTTTACCACCTTTACCAGTCACGCGCACCACCCCTTGGCGCAAGCTAACATTTTCCATGGTCAAACTGACGAGCTCTGTCACACGCAACCCTGTCGCGTAGAGTAGCTCTAGCATCGCTTTATCGCGCAATTCTATAGGGTCGTTCGGGTCTGGCGCCTCGAGCAACGCGTCCACTTGCTCTTCACTAATATCTTTGGGTAAACGTTGTGGCAGTTTAGGACTAACCAAGAGCGCACTCGGGTCATCAGCGCGCACCTTCTCACGATGCAGGTATTGGAATAAACGGCGAATCGCCGACAACATACGCGCACGAGACGTCTGTTTGTAATCTAAATCTACAAGGTGGCTTTGATATTCTTGCAAGCCAGACAAACTGATAAAATCAAGACGGTATCGATGTTTTTCCATCCACACGAGCAGCTTCATTAAATCGTTTCGGTAGGAAGCCAACGTGTTCTCTGATAGGCCACGCTCCATCCACATCGCATCTAAGAATTGCTCAACAAGCGAAAAATCTTGTTGATTGACAGGCTGTTGTGCCGTCATGAATGCTTCCTTATCTGTTTATATTTACAGTATTTAGATTAAAGCACCTGCCAATCCAATACCATAAAAAATCATCCCACATAGGATATTCGCTGCAATCTTCCTCAATTTATGGTTAGAATCTTCCACAACAGCAACACAAATAACGACGAATATAATGAAAATCGGACTCTTTTACGGCTCAACGACCTGCTACACCGAAATGGCAGCAGAGAAAATTCGTACCCTTATTGGTGAAGACCTTGTCGACATTCACAATGTGAAAGAGACACCGTTATCACTAATGGCGGACTACGACTTATTACTCCTTGGCATCTCAACTTGGGATTTTGGTGAAATTCAAGAAGATTGGAACGCGATTTGGCAAGACATCGCGACCACACCACTGAAAGGCAAAGTTGTAGCGCTGTTTGGTCTGGGTGACCAAGAAGGTTACGGAGAGTGGTATTTAGATGCGATGGGCTTACTTCACGATGAATTGCAAGCCACAGGCGCAACCTTTATCGGTTACTGGCCAAATGAAGGCTACGAATTTGAAGCATCGAAAGCATTGATCGAAGATGGCAGCAAGTTTGTTGGACTTGCGTTAGATGAAGACTCACAGTACGAACTGAGTGATGAACGCATCGAAAAATGGTGTGAACAAGTTCTTGTGGAATTCCACGACACGCTTTAATAGCGCAAACACGTCATCATTAAAAAGTAAAAAGCCCGATGAAGTAATTCATCGGGCTTTTTATTATCTTGATTACGCGGTTTCTTGTGCTAGCTCTGGGCGAGGTTTCGCGATGAAGAACATGCACACGATAGCCGCAAATGTTGGAAGCACCCAACCCATGCCGACTTCGAATAGTGGCAACATGTTAAACGCAGAAACATCAATACCCGATACTTTTGCCGCATCAACTAACGCAAACAGCAGAGATACAAGCAGTACCGCACGGTAAGCAAAGCGTGGATTCGGCAGTTTGCTGCGCACAAATGTTAGTGCAACCAACGCAATCGCCACAGGGTACAGCGCAAACAATACTGGCACTGACAGAGAAATCAGCTGCGCAAGACCAACGTTTGCAACCAATGCACAAACAGAACCATTAATCAGTACCCATTGCTTGTATGACAGTGGTGTTTTCGAGCTGAAGAAATCTGAACACGCAGAAATCAAGCCAATCGCGGTTGTCAGACACGCTAGCAATACGATGACAGACAGAACGATTTGACCGTATGGACCAAACAACGCTTGAACGTATTGGCTAAGCACTAGGCCACCATTATCAGCACCAGCAGCAACCGTTGCACTCGTCGCACCTAAGTAAAATAGTGAGATGTAAACAAACGCAAGACCAGCAGCAGCAATACAACCTGCATAGATCAGATATTTAGTAGTTGCAGAGCGCTCAGTAATGCCTTTACCGCGCAGTGCATCAACCATCAGCATACCAAACATCAATGACGCAAACGTATCCATTGTGTTGTAGCCTTCTAAGAAGCCTTTGGTCAGAGGCTGCGTTAGGTATTCACCGTGCGCGCCAATCATATCGCCCTGAGGATCAAGGAAGACAGCGACAGCAAGAATGATCAAACCAACGAACAATGCTGGTGTCAGTACTTTACCGATAAGATCGATCAAACGGCCTTGGAACCATGAGAACATCATCGCTGCGATAAAGAAGATCACTGAGAACGCTGTCAGATGCGTTTGTGACGCCTCAAGGAAGAAAGGTTTCACCGCCATCTCGTAAGCCACTAGGCCAGTACGAGGCGCTGCAAACGCAGGACCAATGATGATGAAAATCAGTGCAGCCATAAGAACTGCCGCTTTTTTCGGAAGATCTTGCGTCAAGTGATCCCAAGAACCACCAGCAACAGCAATAGCAACGATAGTAATAAGAGGTAGACCTACCGCTGTTAGCAAGAAACCAAACATAGCTGGCATTAAGTTTTCACCCGCTAACTGACCCGCTAGAGGTGGAAAGATAATATTGCCCGCACCTAAAAAGAACGCAAATAGCATAAAGCCTACTGCGATAATATCTGTTAGTTTTAACGTCTGCTTCACAGATAACCCTTGTCTTTTAATTAATGAATGTTGTGTATGCTTAGACCACTTTTTGTATACCTAAAGTCAATAAGTACACGTGGTTCAATCTATAAAATTTTCGCCGCATAATGACGAAAGACTCATCATTTGGCAACCTTTAAGAAAAAAACACCATATTAATTTAGTTTTCAAACTTAAAAGCAGTGGATATAACCAGATCCAAATAACAGGCCAGTTCTTTATCTCGATCAATTAACAATACAATTTAATAACCAACAAAACAACAATCTATACAATTAATAAACAATAGAGCAATCCACTTAATTATTGAGCAAATATAAAACAATCATGAAGAACAAAACACTGAAAACTAAAGGCTTCAATTTTAAGCAATTTTGTATTGAGGGCGGCGAGAGTGGTATGCCAGTCAGCACAGATGGGGTAATGCTTGGTGCTTGGATTCAAAGCCCTAACGACGCTAAAATTCTCGATATTGGGACTGGCACTGGCCTGCTTGCCCTGATGTGTGCTCAACGCTTTACGGAAGCTCAAATAACCGCGGTCGATATCGAATTAACAGCCGTTGCTGCCGCGCAAAAAAATATGGCCCAGTCTCCTTGGTCAGATCGTGTAAGTGTGCATCACACCGACATACTGCACTTTACGCCGACACATCCATTCCAACGCATCATTTGTAACCCGCCCTACTTCAACAGCGGCGAGCAATCGAAACACAGTCAACGTGCAACCGCGAGGCACACAGATACGCTAGGCCATAACGTATTGCTGCAGCGTTGCTATCATTTGCTTGATGACGAAGGGAGGGCTAGTTTTGTGTTGCCAATCACCGAAGGCGAGCAGTTCATTGAGCTAGCATTAAACCAAGGTTGGTATCTATCGAGGATCTGTCGTGTGCAACCGTCAGAAAAGAAACCAGTACACAGACTGTTATTTGAACTGTCAAAACGACCTTGCGATTTGCAGACGTCACATTTAATTATCCGTTCAAATGACGGCTATAGTGATGATTTCATCCAGTTAACTCGCGAGTTTTATCTTAAGATGTGAAATAACATGTGATCCTTATCACCAATCACTTTATAATGTGCGACCTTTTTGTATTCTATGCTGTTGTGGCGAACCATTAACCAAGCTTTGCTTGTGGAGAACTCATTGTGATCAGAACCTTTGCTGAACTTGATCTAGACCAAAACCTACTTGAAGCCATTGAAGAGATGGGTTACGAACGCCCAACAAAAATTCAGGCAGAAGCGATTCCACAAGCGTTGGACGGTCGTGACATTCTAGCGTCAGCGCCAACAGGAACTGGTAAAACGGCCGCCTTCGTCCTGCCAGCATTGCAATACTTGCAAGACTTCCCTCGTCGTAAGCCTGGGCCTGCGCGTATTTTGATCCTAACGCCTACTCGCGAACTGGCGATGCAAATTGCCGATCAAGCACGTGCTTTGGCAAAAAATACCAAACTCAACATTTTCACCATCACTGGTGGTGTTCAGTACCAAGAGCACGCCGACATCCTTGCAACAACGCAAGACATTGTGGTTGCGACACCTGGCCGTTTAAAAGAATACATTGATGCAGAGCGTTTTGATTGTCGTGCAATCGAATGGTTAATCCTTGATGAAGCAGACCGCATGCTAGATATGGGTTTTGCTCCTACTGTCGATCGCCTATCTAACGAATGTCGCTGGCGTAAGCAAACCCTTCTGTTCTCAGCAACGTTAGAAGGGAAAGGCGTAGAAGGCTTTACCGCTGATCTGTTGAATGATCCAGCAGAGATCGATGCAAAATCACCTCTGCGTGAGCGTAAGAAAATTGCTCAGTGGTATCACCGAGCTGATGATGCTGAACACAAACTAGAATTACTAAAACACATTATTACTCAGCAAGCTGAGCGCACTATCGTCTTTTTAAAGACTCGTGAGCGTTTGGCTGAGCTACGAGCGCAGCTTGAAAGTGCACAGATTCCATGTTCTTGGATTCAAGGTGAAATGCCGCAAGATCGTCGTAACAATGCGATTTCTCGCTTCCGCGATGGAACTGTGAACGTTCTGCTCGCGACGGACGTTGCTGCGCGTGGTATCGATCTTCCGGATGTATCACACGTTATCAACTACGACATGCCGCGCACGGCTGATGTTTACCTTCACCGTATCGGCCGTACGGCTCGCGCGGGTAAAAAAGGTAACGCTATCTCAATCGTAGAAGCACACGACCAACCAATGATGGATCGCGTTGCGCGCTACGTGAAGGAAGACATCAAAGAGCGTTTCGTGAAAGAGATGCGTCCTAAACACAAAAAGCCTGTGTTTAAGAAGAAAAAGAAAAAAGACGACAAGAAAAAAGTAGCGAAAAAGAAAACCGCTAAGAAGAAGTAACCTTGTTGGGGCGAAGTAGCTCAAGCTAAAAAATAACAAAGGGTTGGCAATGCCAACCCTTTTTCGTTTGTGCTGATAGAGATTAACGTAGACTACGTCTCAATCAGCTTTATTTTTGCTCTTCGCGTTTAAATACTAACTCTGTTGGCGTCGATTCATCTTCCACAAAGTAGTAACCCGCCGTATCAAACTTAGTCAGGTCTGCCACGCTCTCAACACGGTTTTCAATGATGTAACGCGCCATCATACCGCGCGCTTTCTTCGCGTAAAAACTGATGACCTTGTATTGACCATTCTTACAATCTTTGAATACTGGCGTGATCACTTGCGCATCTAAATTCTTTGGCTTAACCGCTTTAAAGTATTCATTTGATGCAAGGTTGATAAGGACATTATCGCCTTGAGCAGAAATCGCTTCGTTAAGCTTGTCCGTAATAACATTGCCCCAAAACTGGTACAAGTTCGTACCCTTGTCGTTTGCAAGCTTGGTACCCATTTCAAGGCGGTATGGCTGCATCAAATCAAGTGGTTTTAGTAAACCATAGAGACCCGATAGCATACGCAGATGATCTTGAGCATATTCGAAGTCCGCTTCAGATAAACTTTCGGCGTCTAGCCCTGTGTAAACGTCACCTTTAAATGCAAGAATGGCTTGTCGTGAGTTTTCCGTGGTAAACGTTTCACTCCACTCTTGGAATCGGCCCACATTTAAATCGGCAATCTTGTCGCTCACTTTCATTAAAGAGGCAACATCAGCAGGAGTCAGTTTGCGGCATACATCGATAAGCTCTTTTGAGTATTCGACCAACTCAGGTTGAGTAAATTTTTCTGTCGCTAACGGAGACTCGTAATCAAGAGTCTTCGCTGGAGAAACTACGATAAGCATGACTTTCCCTTCTATAATTTTGTTTTTAATAGGGTACAAAAAAAGCCATGCATTGTCTGCATGGCTTTTTACATCGTACTAATAGCTTTCAACTATGAGTGATAGCTATGAGTGATAGCTCACTTAGTCTTTTTTATCGTTGTACCAAATGCCTTCTTCAAGCTGAGATTTCAGCTCTGGGAAATCATTCGCATCAAATGTTGGCACTTTGCCTTCACCAAGCTGGCGGTTGTAATCTTTGGCCAGTTTAATCACGATGCCAGATAGCAAGATGATAGCCACTAAGTTAACTATCGCCATCAGACCCATAGAGACATCAGCAAGCGACCATACGACTGGTAACGAAGCTAGTGCACCAAACATCACCATACCAAGAACAATAACGCGGAAAATGCTTAAGCCCGCTTTATGATTGTGCTCTAGGAAGATTAAGTTCGTTTCAGCATACGAGTAGTTTGCAATGATTGAAGTAAACGCAAAGAAGAAGATTGCCACAGCAACAAAGATGCCGCCCCAATCGCCAACTTGTGAGCTCAATGCACGCTGAGTTAGCTCGATACCCGTCACTTCTGTTGCTTGACCGACATACTCACCAGACATCAGGATGATAGCCACTGTTGCAGAACAGATAACGATCGTATCCATGAACACGCCTAGCATCTGTACGTAACCTTGAGACGCTGGGTGTGGTGGGTAAGGTGTTGCTGAAGCTGCCGCGTTAGGTGCAGAACCCATACCTGCTTCATTCGAGAATAGACCGCGCTTGATACCGTTAATCATTGCCTGTGCAATTGCGTAGCCAAGACCACCTGCTGCTGCTTCTTGCAGACCAAATGCACTCTTAAAGATAAGCATCAATACATCAGGTAATTTCTCTAGGTTAGAGAACATGATGAACAGCGCTAGGGCTAGATAAAGTAGTGCCATGATCGGAACGATCATCTCAGCTACTCTTGCGATACGCTTGATGCCACCGAAAATAACAATTGCAGACAGTAAAACAACGGCAATACCAACATACAGGTTATTCCAACCAAATGCGTTGCTCATTGCATTGGCAATTGAGTTAGCTTGTACGGCGTTGAATACCAAACCAAAAGCGATGATTAGGAAAACTGAGAACAACACGCCCATCCAACGCATGCCCAGGCCTTTTTCCATGTAGTAGGCAGGGCCACCACGGTAGTTGCCATCATCATCTTTGGTTTTGTATAGCTGCGCCAGTGTGCTCTCAGCAAACGATGTTGCCATACCAAGCATTGCAATCAGCCACATCCAGAAGATCGCACCAGGACCACCCGCAGTCAATGCAACTGCAACGCCCGCCATGTTACCTGTACCAACACGTGCAGCAAGACTAGTACAAAGCGCTTGGAAAGAGGAAATACCAGCTTTGTCTGCTTTACGGCTGTTCTTAAGAACAGAGAACATGTGGCCGAAATGGCGGAACTGAATGAACCCTAATCGAACGGTGAAGTAAATACCAACACCAACAAGAAGATAAACCAGAATCGAGCCCCAGAGGAGATCGTTCATCAAATTGATTAAGTCTGTCATGTGTACCTCAAAGTGAGTTGCGCCAGTCTATGCGTCCTAGCCATCCACCAAATTGCCTGCTAAGTGTCAAAGTGTGCTTAGCTTTTTAAGTAATGTTTATGGGCAATCTAGAATCGTAAACGTCGCTTCATGCATCCATTTTACGTACCAGCGTATTTTTTGACGGGCGGATAATGCAACCTAGGAGCGCAAAAATCAATATGCAACAACAAGAATAACATTGTTATTTTTCACTATAAAGTCACCAAAAAATAACATAAATAGAAGACTTAACACTCAAACTGCGCAACATTTCAATTACCAAACACCAACATAAATAATTATTCTTCATTAAATGGAATGGTAAACTGTATAAACAAGAACAAGCTAGTATTCACAAGGTGTTACATAAATTTACGCTAGTGACTTACCATCTAATTGAACACTATTTCATCAAACTGATTTTATGCAACTTTAACCTTTGCGCAGTGCACCCATTCATCAAATCGAATTAACATAGAAAATCTCTCTATTTAATCGTTTTCTTGAGATCGTTTGTGCATTTTTTATCCACATCGTTGCAATAAAAAGTGTGATTTTGAGAATATTTTTGCACGAAAATGTCATGCTACCGACACAAATGCGAAATATATCATGGTTATTCTCACGGCTATTGTGGTACTTAAAAAACTCCACAAGGACTGGTTACAACAGTTTAGCTTAAGAAAGGTAAAGGTGGCTTATGGAAGGCTTTCAACTAGATGACATTTTTAATCTGGATACTACCTCAACAACCAAATCTCGTGCCAAACCAGTAAAGCGAAAGTGGCGTGAAATAGAAGAGATGAACGACAGACGCAATTTGCTTAAAGAGCTGCGCGAACTTGATGTCTGTACCGATTATAACTTGGAAGACATTAAACTCTAATTCAAACAAAAGGCACCTTACAGGTGCCTTTTGTTTTTTGTTTACAGTGACCGTAAACACCGTGAGTTTATGTACCAAGGTTTAAGTATGAATACCATTATTACTCAATGAGAATCTTCCGTACTTTTTGCCGAGAAATATGCACACTAAATTTTCGGTTGATTCCCAATAAATAAGAAATGTATCTCACAAACCCGAGAGACGGCTTTCGCTCGCTCAGGTTTCATCACTCAGGCTTAAACATACTCAGTATCACTTTGACGAACACGTTCGGCCAACTGCTTATAACGATCAGCAATCGTGTCACCAAACACAGGATCATCCTCACTGACGCTCCATAAGCTCTCGACATGCTGCCAATCTTCTGTGGTAAATAACTCTTCAATGAGAGGCAAAATTTTTCGCTCTTCTAGCTCCAAGTGGTGCCTTTGCGATTCTATGAAATCTTCTAGGTGAGCGACAAACATGTCTTGTGGCACAACAGCATCCTGAAGGATCATCTCTATCACGGATGAAAACTCTCTGGTTTTACTCGCTAACTCTAGATGTTCTTTCTCTAAATTTTCCATGGTTTGTTGCTTACCATAGTGTTCAAGAAAGTGGTGATAGAGGATATCTTCTTTCGGGTGGTGTACTTTCTCCGAATGATTAGAGAGGTAATCAACAATCTCGCTTACTAACGCATAGTTGATTACACGTTCTTTTTTTATCTCATTAAGCTTATGGCGCAGTATCGCCAACAGACGAACCATATAACCATGTTCGCGTCGAATTCTTTCGATCATCATAGCGTCTCTCCTTAACACCTACTTTTAGTAAGTGTACATGAGAAATTTACTATCAGCCTCGAGCGTGCTCAAAAAAACAGCGATCATACCACCCATGATCGCTGTCTCTTCATTTATACCGTTAATGGCAAATGCCAGTTAATTGGTGCTTTTTCTTGTGATGTAAGCAACTGGTTTGCTTGAGAGAAATGCTTACAACCGAAAAAGCCTCGATGTGCAGAAAGTGGCGATGGGTGTGGGGCAGCTAACACATGGTGCTTGTTGCGATCGATAAAGCGCCCTTTCTTCTGTGCGTGTGACCCCCACAGCAAGAACACTACACCTTCTTGATGCTGATTAATGGCTTCAATCACTCGGTCAGTAAACGTTTCCCAACCTGTCTTTGAATGTGAATGCGCTTTACCTTGCTCCACCGTTAATACCGTATTGAGTAACAATACGCCTTGTTCAGCCCAGCTTTGCAAAAAACCATGCTGAGGGATTTGGAAACCTTCAATATCTTGCGCCAGCTCTTTATACATATTAACCAGTGACGGTGGCGTTTTAATACCAGGAAGTACAGAGAAACACAGGCCATGCGCCTGATTTGGGCCGTGGTATGGGTCTTGTCCTAGAATCACGACCTTAACGTCTTTGAACTCGGTAAAACGAAACGCGTTAAAGACATCTTTTGCGGGAGGAAAAATAGCTTTGCCTGCGGCGCGTTCGGCTTCAACAAAATTCAAGGTGTCTACAAAGTAGCTCTGCTTTTTCTCTTCGCCGATCACATCGTGCCAAGTGGGTGACTGATTCATGGAAAGTTCCTGTCCTAAATTTTGCTTCTATTCTAACGAGCGAAACTCAAACAAACAAAAACTTACCACGAACTTGAGACAAGTAATAAAAGACTAATGCTTCTGTGGCGTTCGAAAGTGCCCCTGTCCGGTAATGTGACGATTAGGCATCGGTAAGCGAAGCACGCGACGAGTGTAAGCATAAGGAGTAAAAGAGAGTGGTCGAGACATGTTGGCATCCTTCTTTGCTAATTCAGAGATTGATGTTCAATGACTAAGAAAGAAAGGTGCCAACTTTGTGGTTACGCCATTAACTGTCAATGGCCGCTAAATGGAATTGACGCAACGTGTTGATCTCTTGCTGCCAAATATCTGGATCAATTGTTTCCAAAATCAGAGGGATACCATCAAAACGAGGGTCTTTCGCGATGTACTCAAAGCAATCCCACCCGATCTCTCCTTTACCTAGAGAATGGTGGCGATCTACTTTGCTGGCAAACTCTACTTTTGAATCATTTAGATGCATTGCTCTTAAATAGTGCATACCTACGATACGGTCGAACTCTGCAAAGGTGCGCTCGCAATCTTCTTTTGTACGTAAGTCATAACCAGCCGTAAAGGTATGGCAGGTATCTATACAAACGCCGACACGATCTTTATCTTCCACTTGCTCGATGATTTCAGCTAGGTGCTCAAACTTCCAGCCTAAGTTAGTGCCTTGACCTGCCGTATTCTCGATAACAGCGATCACATTCGGCACCGCTTTATGCGCAAGATTGATCGACTCGGCGATCGTCGCGAGACACTCCTGTTCAGAGACTTTCTTTAGGTGACTGCCCGGATGGAAGTTAAGCAAAGTCAGCCCCAACTGATTACAACGCTCCATTTCATCAATAAATGCCGCGCGGGATTTATTCAGCTTTTCTTCTTCCGGCGCACCCAAGTTAATCAGATAAGAATCATGGGGAAGAATATGTTCTGCTCCGAAACCCAGCATTTTACAGTTCGCTTTAAACGCACTGATGGTTTTTGCTTCTAAAGGCTTCGCCACCCACTGGCGTTGGTTTTTTGTAAATAGTGCGAATGCATTCGCGCCAATTTCACGAGCTCTCAACGGAGCTTGATCGACCCCACCAGCAGCAGAGACATGTGCACCAATGAGTTTATTCCCAAGCTTGTTTTTCATGTTTGTCATTTAATCACTTTAGACTTTCAGTATTGCTACCTAAATACAGATAGTTGCGTTAACCAGTTTAAACTTCAATCTCAATTTGTAGTAAATTTACAACAAAACCAATTATTAAATATTTTTTATATTATCAAATAAATTGTAATTAGTTTGTTTTCAAAGGTTTTATTGATTTAACTCAATAAAATTACCTTAATAAAAATAATGTTTTTGGTTGTTTATTGACTTAAATCAATATTAAAATAGTGGATATTAGCTATATAATACTCAGCTCAACGAAAATTCGAAAATTAACACCAATAATCACCACGTAAGTGGTCTAGGAGATAGTGATGATCCAAGGTATCCAAATTACAAAAGCGGCAAACGACGACCTACTAAACTCTATCTGGCTATTAGATAGCGAAAAAAATGAAGCTCGTTGTGTTGCTGCAACTGCTGGCTACGAAGCAGACCAAGTTATCGCAATCAGCGACCTAGGTGAATACGAAAGCCGTGAAGTTGCAATCGAAACTGCTCCTCGTATCGAAGGCGGCCAACACCTAAACGTGAACGTGCTTAAACGCGAAACACTAGAAGATGCAGTTGCACACCCAGAGAAATACCCACAACTAACTATTCGTGTTTCTGGTTACGCAGTACGTTTTAACTCGCTAACTCCAGAGCAACAACGTGATGTAATCGCTCGTACTTTTACTGAGACTCTATAATCTCTCAGTAAACTAGCTCGCTAGAATTTAAAAAGCTTGGTCTGCAATGACCAAGCTTTTTTTGTTTCAGAATCCTTCTAAACCCTTTCTATAATGGAAAGCAACTCGCCTCTAAGGTGCATTTCTTTGCGAAGGATCTTTCTGAAACGCTTGCGCTAAAGAGGTTGGATCACGCCTATCTCTTTGCAGTGACGCCCCTTCTGCCCACCAAATCAATTGATGCATAGTGCGATTCATATAGTTGTCCCACTGCGTCTGCTCCGACTCATCCGCAGCAACGCCCTGTTCATCAAACACTTCTTGCGCTTTCGGAATGTGGATCATCGCAGAGACAGGTAGACATCCAAGTTCAGATAAGAAGGTACGCATAGAAACGGCAGCTCTAACACCACCCCATTGTCCGGCAGAATAGGTCACGATAGCACTCGGCTTGTAAGAAAACAGCGAACTGCCGAAATGGTTAAGCGTGTTCGCCAGAGCAGGACTCATCGAATGGTTATATTCCGGGCTAACCATCACATACCCATCCGCATGTTTGATTTTGTCTGCCAGCTCACTTAGGTTCTGCGGAACTTTAGAGCGGTGATAAGCAAACTCGGGCTTAAACACATCACCAAAGTCGTAATTCAAAGGGTCGATGATTTCGACCGTATGTTGCGAATGTTGACTCGCGATGAGTTTTTCACACGCTTTACTGACTCGCATTCCTAAACGGGCTGGTCGTGGTGGCGTGCTGTCTCTCACTGAGCCAAGAAAAATCAAAAAATGCATGCTTCTCTTTCCATCTCATTTAGTTAAGTTCGTTTCTCAATCATAAAGAGAGTCAAAACTTACCGACAATAAAAAAGGTGAATGATTACTCATTCACCTCTCGTTATTTCTGTTTTTGATACTTACTATACTTTGAAGCTTACTGCACGCGGCGCAGTACTTGTTTCAATGCGTCAAAGTCTGCGTCGAGCTCTTCCGATAGCAGCTCCATCGCAGCGTGCTTCGCTAGTGGCGCAGGAAGCTCGATATCGGATTCTAGAATATCATCCACGACTTCTTTGAACTTCGCAGGGTGAGCAGTACATAGGAACAGACCGGTTTCACCGTCTTGCAATTGTTCTTCAAGCACTCGGTAAGCAATCGCACCATGCGGTTCGCATAGGTAGCCTAGAGCATGTAAATCTTTCACTGACTGTGCGCTTTGCTCATCAGATACTGCGCCTTTACCTAACGTCTCCAAGCCCCACTCTTTCACGCGGCACAGCTCTTCAATACGAGGCCAGTTGTTTGGTTGGCTCACGTCCATCGCGTTCGATGTTGTTGCGACTGTTGGTTTTGGCTCCCACTTACCTGTTTCTAGGTAGCGAGGAACAGTGTCATTGGCATTAGTTGCCGCGATAAAGCGTTTGATAGGCAAGCCCAGCGCTTTTGCCAGTAGACCAGCAGTTAGGTTACCAAAGTTACCACTTGGTACTGATACCACTAGGTTTTCACGCTCTTGCTTGCTCATTTGCGCAGCTGCTTCAAAGTAGTAACAGATTTGCGCCATCAAACGGCTGATGTTGATTGAGTTTGCAGAGTTCAGACCGATCTCTTCACGCAGTGCTGAATCATCAAAAGCTTGCTTAACCAGTGCCTGACACGCATCGAAGTCGCCATCGATCGCGACAGTGTGAATGTTTTTACCAAGCGTACAGAATAACTTCTCTTGCAGTGGGCTGATTTTTCCTTTCGGGTAAAGAATCACAACATTGATGTCTTCCATACCGTAGAAAGCATGCGCAACGGCTGCGCCAGTATCGCCAGACGTTGCCGTCAGAATGGTGATCTTGCCGCCGTCCGAAACCGCAGCAAGAGATTGCGCCATAAAGCGACCACCAAAGTCTTTAAACGCAAGCGTTGGACCATGGAACAGTTCCAGTGCATAAACACCGTCTTTTACTTGGTTGATAGGCGCAGGGAATTGAAACGCAGCATCAACAAGGGCATTCACTTGCTCCTCTGTAAGTTCATCTCCAATTAACGCCGATAGAATCTTAGTGCTACGAGAGACAAAGTCTTCTGCAAGCAGCGCATCGATATCTTCAAATTTTGGTAATTCCGATGGAAAAAATAGACCTTGGTTACGGCCTAACCCTTGGCGAACGGCTTGGCCAAAGGAAACTTGTTCATCATTTTCTTTTATATTGTAAAGCTTCATAGCTCACTTCCTGTTACTTTCGAACCCTGCTTATCTAGACGACAAACGTGGACGAATCCTTCTTCGTTTTGTACGTAGTTTTGTTCTAACCAGCGAGCAACTCGCTCAGCGACATCTTTCTCTTTGCAAATACTGAACAGTGTCGGACCACTGCCAGAAATACCGGTTGCCAATGCACCCGCAGACGCTGCGTATTGACGTGCATTCGCAAAACCTGGAAGCAGTTTCTCACGATACGGTTCTGCGATCACGTCTTTGATCATTTTTGCAGCAAGTTCTGGCTGACCAGAATGACACGCATGAATAAAGCCCGCAAGGTGGCGACCATGAGCGATGATATCTTGTCGGCGGTATTGAGATGGTAGGATCTCACGCGCTTCCGCCGTTGATACCTTGATACCCGGATACGCCATCACCCAGTACCAATCATCAAAGCAAGGCACTTCTTGACTGATGATACCCAACTCTTCAAGCATCAGTTGCACACCACCAAGGTAACATGGCGCAACGTTGTCGTAGTGAATACCACCAGAGATCTTGCCTTCCATCTCTCCCATCAGCGCCAATAATTCTGTCTCGTTAAGTGGCTGTCCATGGAATCGGTTCAATGCATCTAATGCAGCGACGATAGAACATGCACTTGAGCCTAAACCAGAGCCAATTGGCATGTTCTTTTCTAGCGTCATCTCAAGTGGTTTTAGCTCAACGCCTTTTTTGTCTAACTCACGAGCAAACACGAGCCAACAGTCGTAGACGATGTTGTCTTTTGGTTCAGTTGGCAATTTCTCAACAAAATCACCCGCCGTTTTAAGGCTGAACGGATCAGCCCCAGATTTCACCAATACACGGTCACCCAATAGTGTGCCATCCACTGGAGACACGGCCGCCCCCAGCACATCAAAGCCAACGCTTACATTACCAATTGATGCTGGGGCATAAACCACTACATCCATATCACTTGAACTCATTATTGTTATACCCCTAGTTTCCAACCTAAAGTACGCATCACGTCAGAAAATACACCCGCAGCCGTTACTTCGGTGCCTGCACCATAGCCACGTAACACTAGTGGGATTGGCTGATAGTAACGGCTGTAAAATGCCAGTGCGTTTTCACCGTCCTTGATTTTATACATTGGATCGTTTTCATCCACCGCTGCGATGCTTACTGTGCACTTGCCCTCATTAATCTCACCAACGTAGCGCAGTACTTTGCCTTCTTCCGCTGCCTTTGCAGATAATTCTTTAAAGTAAGCGTCTGCTTCAGGTAAACGCGCCATAAATTCATCAACGCTACCAGAATCATCAAAACCTGGTGGCAGTGCTTGATCAACCACAACGTCTTCTAGTTCTAGAGACATGCCTGCTTCACGAGCTAGGATCAGAAGCTTACGCGCGACATCCATACCAGAAAGATCATCACGAGGATCCGGTTCAGTAAAACCATTTTCTTTTGCGATATTAGTAGCTTCACTTAGGCTCATACCTTCATCTAACTTACCGAAGATGTATGACAGAGAGCCAGAAAGAATACCGCTAAAGCGCTCTAGCTCATCACCCGCTGAGATTAGGTTTTGCAGGTTTTCGATTACCGGTAGACCCGCCCCCACAGTTGTTTCGTACATCAGCTTGCGACGAGAGCTGCGCGCAACATCGCGAAGCTGATGGTAGTAAGCCATGCTTGCTGTGTTTGCTTTTTTATTTGGTGTAACGACATGGAAACCAGCAGCTAGGAAATCAGCGTATTGATTCGCAATATCTTCACTTGATGTACAGTCAACCAATACTGGGTTGATGATGTGGTTACGTTGAACCAAAGAAATCAAACGCGCTAGGCTGAACTCTTCTGTCGCTGCCGACATACGATCACGCCAATGATCGAGTGGCAGACCTTCACTATCAAGCAGAAGACCTTTGCTGTTTGCCAAGCCACACACGCGAATAACGATGCCTTTTTCCGCAAGCTTCGCCTGTTGACGCTCGATCTGATCCACCAGCTCACCACCAACGCCACCAATACCAACCACGAATACGTCTAAGAAGTGCTTAGAGTTGAATAGGTTTTCGTGACACGCTTTGATCGCTTCAGAGATTTTATCTTCAGGAATCACGGCTGAGATAGCACGCTCAGATGAGCCCTGTGCGATGGCTACAATGTTTACGTTCACTTCAGCAAGAGATGAGAAGAAGCGAGATGCAACACCGCGCGATGTACGCATGCCGTCACCAACCAACGTTATGATTGAAACATTATCAATAAACTCGACCGGCTCTAATAAGCTATCTTTCAGTTCCAACTCAAACGCATCGGCCAGTACTTGTTGCGCTTTTGCTTTATCTTCTGCCTCAATACAGAAGCTAATGCTGTACTCAGAAGAAGACTGAGTAATAAGAACAATAGACACACCAGCGGAAGACATTGCGCCAAATACGCGGCTTGCCATGCCAACCATACCCTTCATACCTGGGCCGGAGACGTTAACCATAGTTAGGTCGTTTAGCGTCGTAATACCTTTGATCGCCAGATTGTCTTCACCAGTGTCTTGCCCAATCAAAGTTCCTGCACCTTGTGGGTTAAAGCTGTTTTTGATCAGACATGGGATGTGGAACTGTGCGATTGGGGCGATGGTTTTCGGGTGCAGAACGGAAGCACCGAAGTAAGAAAGCTCCATCGCTTCTTGATAGCTAAGAGATTTAAGTAGGCGAGCATCTTCGACTAAGCGAGGGTCACAGTTGTACACACCATCTACGTCTGTCCAGATCTCACAGCAATCTGCGCGCAGACACGCCGCAAGAACCGCCGCCGAATAATCAGAGCCATTGCGACCAAGTGTTACCAATTCACCTTTCTCGTTACCTGCGGTAAAGCCAGGCATGATGTTCACATGACCTTGAGGAAGAGGATTCTGGCGGAAGTTCTGAGTCGAAACTTCAACATCGACCATGGCTTCAAGGTGATCACCTTTTGCGTATAGGTATTCAACTGGGTCGATAAGATGTGCAGGCTGGCCTTTGGCTTCTAACACCGCTTTCATCAATTGAATCGAAACGCGTTCGCCTTTGCTAATAATACGTGCATTAACATTGTTTGGGCACATGCCAAGAAGATTGATGCCATGAACGAATTGGCGTAATTGAGAGAGAGAAGTTTTCACTTGGTTATCGAAAGCTGAACCATCGATATTGGGTAGTACTGCTTGGACTTGAGTGAAGAGCGTTTTAAACGACTCCTCCAACTCTTTGATTTGTAGTTCTGCTTCACCATTGCGCAATGCGCCTTCAATGACCGCAACCAATTTGTTTGTTGTTTTACCAGGAGCGGAAAGAACAACCGCCACTTCTTCTTGTTGAGCGTTATTGGCAATAATGTCTGCCGCTCTCAAAAAGCGATCTGCATCAGCTAGTGATGATCCGCCAAACTTCAATACTCGCATCCCTTCCTCCGGTATATCTTCTTAAATTTGTCTAAATTCTGGATAAAAAAGCATAAAAAAAGGCCTGTATCTTGTTGGATACAGGCCTTTTTTGTGAATTTCTTTCGCTCAGCAGCCTGCCCCAACATGTGTCGTGTCGGTAATAATAATGGTCGTGGTCATTACTACTAGGCTGTTAGATGGCATAAATAAATATTCAACGTTAATTGTGTTTGCTTAACTCTACGTTTACCGAGTTTCTGATACATAGTCAACAAAAAATTGTTTGTTTTTCCATCTTTCAGAGAATTCTGCTAAGCAATGTCATTGATATTTATAGTTAATTACACATTATTGATCATTTAAAAATCTACAGTTAGTTTTTGTAAAGGACTTAACCATCATCACCAGTTCGGTTTTTTATCTAATAACTAGTCTGATCTTTGCCATAAAACGTACGATCAAATAATTCGAGAGGGTTGTGACACATAACAACAACTTAACTGTGACTTATGTTCATAGGATCGAATTATTTAGAAAATAGGTGAGCTAGCTTTCATATTCTATGCTTTAATAGTGAGAAGCTTTGGGCGCATACTAATAAAAAAGTTGACACAAGGAGTGGTGAACATGAAAAGAGGGCTTTTTCTGTTGCTGTTTTTTGTGCCTGGTGTTTGTCTAGCAAACGAGCTTCCGCCGCTTCCAGGTAAAATATCCCCTTCTCCTCATAAACTATTCATTTCCAGCGACAGTTATCAGTCTGACAGTTTTGATGTTTGGAATATCGATACGGGTTACGCTTACGAACTTTTTGATTCGGTAGATGTTTATGTCGGTGCGCGAGTCAATAACTCTCCTACCAAAAATCAAAGTGGTTTTTTGAGTGGGATCAGCTATCACTTTAATGATCGTGTCACGCTGAAAAGTACAGTTCGCTCTTACAAGAATGAAACAGCGGAAGGTATTCGCCAAGACGACAGTAGCCTCGCGGCTGAAGTATCAAGTCGCGTAAAAATTACCGATAAACTGGATCTTCACGCGACTCTTGATTACCAAGATTGGCAACAAGGCTTTGAGGTTGGTTTAGGCTTTCGTTTTTAGAAGTCCAGCTTTTGCTTAGAAATCAACACACCGTTCCAGTCCGCGTAAACGTAGTGCTTAGGTTGAACGATTTGGTTTTGCATCGTTAAGGTTACGTTTACCTCTCCTATCCCGCGTTTCTCTGTTTTAAACGGGTTAGTTCCAAGAGCTTGAACGCCAATGTCCATTTGAGATATTTGTGCTACGTCGCGTATTGCACCATAGACAATGATGCCTTCCCACCCATTTTCTATTCCGAGTATCGCTAATTGATCGCCGAGTAATGCTCTCTGACACGATCCATGCCCGTCAACAATCAATACTTTACCCGTTCCATCTTCGCCCAGTACTTCACGCACTTTCGAGTTATCGTGATAGCAGCGCACCGTAACGATTTCACCGTAAAAAGCGCTACGTTGACCAAAGTTCTGCAATGGTAAAGTAAGCAAGCTCACTTGGTCTTCAAATTGGTCACAAATATCGGGTGTAATGTCTCTCATATTTCCTCCGTGAATTTTCTCACCCAAGCGATGCTTCAGTGAGCAGTATCCTTTTCTATACCTTCTATACGAGCCGAGGTTTAATGGAGCCTAACGTATGAAAAACTTTCGGCTGCGAGCACGCAATAAGATAAAGTTGGTCATTAATGACGTAATAAATCGCGTTTTGTTGAAAGTCATTCGCCAATTCAACGGCTACCTCTGGCGACAACTCGACGGCAAAGCTTTCCTCATACCATGTAAAAGCGCTATCACCTACCGTGACAGGCGCGTAATTAACGTGCTGTAGCTGTTTTTCTAACGCGTGATTGTTTATGCTGTTCTCTTCTTTGGACCTCAAGTTACTGTATGGGTTCCAAGCGGTTATCACAGCATAGTTTGAAACACGCCACTCGGCTTCGAATCTGAAAAAAGATTCTGAATAAGCATTCCATAACGATGCGTCTATGTTCTTATTACTTTTTTCTATCATAAGTCTTAAACGATTAATAACAGTTACATTTCATCAATTGATATAAATCAACAAACTGAATGGAATTAACATTTGAGCATTGTTAGCATGCTGTTAACAATATAAAATCCGCTCAATATCTTAGGGTGTTTACGTTTCAGGCCCCACTGAAAGCAGGAAATGAAAGGTAAACAAGCCCTTTAGAATAAACGTCGCCATTGGATACTGGTGAGTTGGCAAAATTCCATGGAGGGCGGATAACTGAAAGAAGTGTTTTTTTGATCAACTTGATTTATTATCAAAATCACATTACCTGTATGTTATATTTTTGCCTAGAATTTATTCTATTAGCACAATTTTGTCACAAATTTAGGTACCGCCAATGCAAACCCCGCAGATTCTTATCGTTGAAGATGAGCAAGTAACTCGTAACACTCTTAAGAGTATTTTTGAAGCAGAGGGATACGCTGTTTTTGAAGCCAGTGACGGTGAAGAGATGCACCAAGTGTTGTCTGATAACTCAGTCAACTTGGTTATTATGGACATTAATCTTCCAGGCAAGAATGGCCTTCTACTAGCGCGTGAACTACGCGAGCAAGCGAACATTGCTTTAATGTTCCTGACAGGCCGTGACAATGAAGTAGACAAGATCCTAGGTCTTGAGATTGGTGCAGATGACTACATCACTAAACCATTCAATCCACGTGAGCTAACTATTCGTGCACGTAACCTACTTAGTCGCTCAATGAGCTCTAACGCGGTGCAAGAAGAGAAGCGCTCGGTAGAAAAGTATGAATTCAACGGTTGGGTACTAGACATCAACAGCCGCTCTCTAGTAAGCCCTGCTGGTGATAGCTACAAGCTACCTCGCTCTGAGTTCCGCGCACTACTGCACTTCTGTGAGAACCCGGGTAAGATTCAAACTCGTGCCGATCTTCTTAAGAAGATGACTGGTCGTGAACTTAAGCCACACGACCGTACTGTAGACGTAACGATTCGTCGTATCCGTAAGCACTTTGAGTCTGTTTCAGGTACGCCAGAAATCATCGCCACTATCCACGGCGAAGGTTACCGCTTCTGTGGCGATCTAGAAGACTAGATTTAACCGCTAATATGCAAAGGGCTTGCTCATTGAGCAAGCCCTTTTTGTTTTAGGTCTAACGACTAATGCAACATCATTGCGGTTAATAAACCTTGTTAATCTTCACGTACTTTTCGACTAACCAACGCTGTTTACCCGCATCGTCTAGAAGCACTGCGATATCAACCGATTTTTCTGTGTTCACATCAATGTGAGACGAGAACGCCACCTCCCATCGGCTTTCACTGTGCGTTCGAGTATCTAAAGACGCACTGTCCACCAACCACTCTTTTTGCCCCTGTTTAATAATAAGAGCTTCTGCCGTTAGATTTGCAGGAAGTAACTGATCTCCTTCGAGGTAAAGTGCACCTTGAATACTTTGCTCTTCCACGTCCCCAATATTCGGCATGAGGTTCACCCATAAATTACTTTTGAGCTCAACATTAACCTCATTAATCGTAATCTGACTGTTTTGTTGCCAATTCACATTTGGAACGGAACTACAGCCTGCCATCAATGCCATGGCTAATGCCAATGGTGCGATTCTTTTCATGTTATTTCCTTTGTTCCAACCAACTTTTGAGGACTTGAATATCGTTTTGGTATTCATTTTTGATCTCTTCAACCCAGTCTGAAATGTTTTCCCACCATGCTGGCATATCGGGCGATTGCGCTTTTTGCGCCACACTTTGGATACGTTTCAGGCCAATTGAACCTGCAGCACCTTTGATTTTATGCGCTTCAGAAACAATCCCATCTTGATCTTTCGCTGTCATGTTCGAATCTAAGACATCGATATAGTCTGGCATCATATCTTCAAACATTTTTATGCTGTCGTAGACAGGTTTTGCACCAACAATGTCGACGTAAGACTCTAACATATCCATATCGAGCAAATGTGTCTCAATCACAGGAGAAGGCACTGGCTCTTCCACTGTTTCGGGACCGCTCACCACTTCCTTAGGTTGTTCTAACTGGTGAGCGAAGAATTTATCAATCACTGACTGAATAGCATTCACTGCCAGCGGCTTACTGATCGCATCATCCATGCCGTTATCTAAGTATTCACGACGATCTTTCATTACATTAGCAGTTAAGGCGACCAATGGAGGAAGATTGTTATAATGCTTGCGGTAATAATTGGCGACATCAAAGCCTGTCATATCAGGCAGTTGGATATCCAACAACGCTAAGTCGTATTTTTCTGGCACAAAGTTCACTAACGCTTCTTGGCCCGTCATTGCCACGGTGACAGAGTGCCCTAGGCTCTCTAGTAACGATTTAGCCACAGTTACGTTAAGCTCGATGTCTTCGACCATAAATATGTTGAGGCGCACATTGTCGCGTTTCGCATCAATGACTGGCTCAGCTAGTTCAACAATCGGAACGTGGATCGATACAGTAAAAGTGCTACCAAAGCCTTCCTCACTGGTAACCGTAATGTCACCATCCATCATATTGATCAGTTGCTTAGATACCGCCAAACCAATACCTGTACCGACCGCATGCAGGTTGTCCTTGCCTGATTTCACTTGGTAGTACATCGCAAAGATCTTATCTAGCTCTTCGTCTGGGATACCAATACCTGTGTCTTCCACTTCCATAATAATGGTCGCAAAATCGTCTTCGACATCCGCGCTCACTGTCATCACAACGCCACCTTCCTTGGTGAACTTCATTGCGTTGCTGACCAAGTTCCAAATCACCTGACGTAGACGGGTTGCATCCACTTCAATTGCTTTTGGCAAGTCGCTTAAACGTTCTAAGTCAAAGCGTAACCCTTTTTGTTCCGCCATCAGAGCTGAGATACTCTCAATCTCTGCGACGAAGTCTTCGAAGTTAAGTGGCGCAGGTAATAGTTCTAACTTACGGCGATCAAATTTATCCATATCGATAATATCGTTGAAGATGTTACCTAGAGTAATCGCACTCACATTGATGGTCTGCATGTGTTTACGCTGCTCTTCTGTCAACGGACTATCTAGAAGCATACGACTTAAGCCTACAATGCCATTCAGCGGCGTTCGCAGCTCATGACTGATGGTTGAGATGAAGGTAGTTTTGTCGCGGCTTGCTTTCTCTAACGACTCTTCATGGCGCTTACGTTCAGTGATATCACGACCGAACCCAACGAGACCAAGGTGGCGGCCATCTTTGCTGTAAAATGGCACTTTACGCAGCTCAAAGTAATGCTTGCGACCATCTGGGTATTCGAGCCATTGCTCGTAAGTAATTGCTTGATTATCGGCAAAAACCTTTTGGTCAGTATCAACGATATGCTCGGCGATTTCTTTGCTATACACATCCCAAGGGCTTAACCCCACCAATTGATGTTCTTTCTTCCCAGTTAGCTCTTCCATCGCGCGGTTACAGCCAGAGAAAACACCATCGGCATTGCGGTAGTAAATCAAGTCTGGAGACGCATCGATAAAAGAACGTAACAGCGCCGTACGCTCGGCAAGCTCAAGCTGAGTACGTTCACGTTGGAAAACTTCATTCTCGAGGTCTTGCATCGCCTCTTCACGTGCTTCTTCCGCTTTAATACGCTCTTCAATTTCTTGGTTAAGCTTTTCAATGTTTTGTTGAAGTTGGTAATTCAGCTCTTGATCTCGCGAACGCATGTCCTTCAGTTTGGACACCAGCTTAGTTAAACGCTGGCGAGACTCTTCTAGTTGATCGACAACCACAGAGAGGAAGTAAACCGCCCAAGGGGTGATCAATAGACCAAAAAACACCGAACGGACAATGTCGATATCATCTACTCGCCCTTTGAGAGCTAAAGTAATCCCTACCTGCACCACAACAGCTAATGCCACCAGCGCAAGGGCTAGCAAAATAGAGAAGCGAACAATCCCCAGTTTGACTAGCAAGTCGACATAATACTGGGCGAGATTTTTCATGGGTTTCATTAACTACTCCATGGTGGTGGCTAGATAGCGCCATTCGATGATGAAAAACAGGTAAATGCACTCGACCTAACGCAATTTAGGTCTGTTTGATTAGTGAAAAACACACGGTGCGATCTGCTCTTGTGATACGAGATAAAAAGATAAACCAACGAGCGCACAGGCTTGTGTAAGTTTAACGTGTTTAATACGGTGATTTAAACAATCAGCTATCAACTTAGAGCAAGCGGTCACAAAGCGTTAGCAAGAACTGGGGTGAATACAAGTGCGATTACGTCCATCAGCTTTAGCTTGATATAACGCACTGTCAGCCATAGCGATGCCCATTTCGGGTTCATCACCATGCTGAGGAATGTAAGAGACCAGACCGATACTGACGGTAAGGCGTTCAGATGCTTCTGAACTGTCGTGTTCCATATCAAGCTGTAGAATTTTCTCATGAATACGCTGTGCTACGTTGCGCGCACCTTCCGTGGTGGTATTCGGCAAGATAAAACCAAACTCCTCGCCACCATAACGCGCAACACAATCCGAAGAACGATTGATGACTTGTGTAAACACGGTAGCAACACTGACTAACGCTTCATCACCTTGTTGGTGACCGTAACAGTCGTTGTAATCTTTGAAAAAGTCGATGTCACATAACATGATGGTGAGCGGCAGCTTTTCTCTAGCATGGTGGTACCACAATACCTGCAGTTGTTCATCGAAACGGCGTCGGTTCGATACTTGAGTTAAGCTATCCATAAAGCTCAATTTTTCTAACTCTAGGTTGGCTTTTTCCAACTTTTGTTCTGCAAGATAACGCTCAGAAATATCACGCGCCATGATCAGCACACCATTCGTTCCTGATGCTTTATCTTTAAAAGGCGATTTCACCACATCAAACCACGTACTTTTACCATCACTACTCACGACTTTATCTATGTATCGAACTGGCTCTAACTGGCGTAATGCTTCTAAGTCACTGTCTGCTAAGCGCGCGTACATCTCTTTAGGAATCACGTCTTGGAGGCGCTTACCTATCAAATCAGAAATTTTTGAAATTCCTAACGCCTTAACAAAAGGCTGATTACACGCTTGATAGACCATGTTCTCATTGAAAATACCAATAGAGTCCGGACTGGCATCCAGAATCGTTTGTAAGATAGTATCTCTTTGCGCTAGCGCCACCTCTGTATCTTTGCGACGCTCCATTTCATCTCGCAGATTCTGTTGCATCTTGTGCCATTCAGTCACGTCATGACTAATAGACAGCGTACCGATAAGCTCACCACTCGGCGAAACAAGAGAGTTTTGATTGACTTCCAGTAAGCAACTTCGACCTTGTGGATCCGTTGTCCATTTACGTTCGCTTTTTCTGGTCATCTCACCCAAGGTCTTGGATGCGCAAGCTTCTTCCCTTCGCCCTTGCCAGAATTGATCAAATGCTCGATTGGTCGTTAACAGATTGCCTTGGCGGTCTTGGGTACAAATCAGCTCTGAAAGTGAGTCTAATGCCGAACGTGCGATGATTAATTGTGCAAGTTCTTGTTGCTGCTCTTGGTGAGTGGCTTGATATGGCTGAGCATAAAGAATCCAAACTCGATGATTGCGCAATAAACTCTTTCTGCCTGACAGCTCCACTTTAATAGATTCACTATCAGATAGTCGCCAGTCAAAAGCCTGCTGACGAAAATGACGACTAGAGAAGCGATCGAGAAACTGCTCAAGCTCATGAATATCGAATAAAGCAGGATACAAATACCCCGTTCCCAAAGAGCGAATGCCTAATAACTGCATCGCAGCCTGGTTAGATAGCAAGAGCTGAGCATGGCTAGTGTCCACCACTATGACTGGATAGGGAGAATCCGTTACTAGTTGCTTAAGTGACGTCTGAAAGTGCAAATAGATCAGTGCTAACGCGCACACGCCTGCGATTAACAACAAGACGACATAGCCATAACCGCCTTGACCACCCCAAAGCCAATTGAGTAACTGATCCATCGTTTAAACCTTCAAAGAACACTGGTTAAAATATATCAGTTATTTATTGAGCGATCTGCTATTAATTCCGGTTTAGTATAGATAAAGGTATTCCCCGTAAGACTCCCTTGAGCACCATGAGCACTGAGATCTCGACCAATTTCCGTCATCGCTAGCCAACGGTTTTCACACCACAGAGGCGATAATAACGTGGGCCTCCTGGCTGCTGATGAAACGCGATGATAAATCACATCTGGTGGTGTCATACGAATCATTTCACTGGCGATCGCAACATATTCTTCTAATTCAGGGGCTTCTAGCTTTCCAGCACGCCAAGCTTTCGCCATGGTGCTACCTTCGACAATATGCAAGCCATGTAACTTGATGCCATCCGTTCCCACGGCCAACACTTTTTGCAGCGTTTCAATATTTTCGGCGCGGGTTTCTTTGGGTAAACCCACAATTAAGTGAGTACAAACCTTGATTCCGAGTGTTCGAGCACGCTTAGTGATTTCGGCATAACACTCAAAGTCATGACCACGATTGATACGTTTGAGGGTGTCGTTGTTGGCGGTTTGAAGACCTAGTTCTAGCCAAATTTCATAACCTTGCTGTACATAGCCCGACAGTAAATCCAATACCGCATCAGGGACGCAATCAGGACGCGTCCCCACACAAAGACCAACCATGTCTGCAGCCTTTAGTGCTTCCTCATACATGTTTTTGAGAACTTGTACTTCTGCATAGGTACTGGTGTAGGCCTGAAAATAAGCGAGATACTTCTTCGCTCTGTGAATTTCACCTGCGCGATCTTTTAACTGTTCGTGAATGCTTTTTATCTGGACTTCTTCATCTGCAAACGAAGCCACATTGCAAAATGTACATCCTCCCCGCCCAATCGTGCCATCGCGGTTAGGGCAACTAAATCCACCGTGCAATGTTAACTTATGAACCTTTTCACCGTATCGACGCTGAAGATCTTGGCCGATTGTATTGACCAACTCATGTAACTGCATAAATTCTCACCAACAATAAATCGTAATCAATCTCACTACGATCTGTGTAAATAAATTACATCCCTGCAAGAAAAAACACACAATATTAATCAATTCAAACACCCATCATGCAGGTCAAAATCAATAAACTTGCATAATTAAAGACAAAAATCGTTCATGTTGCGTAAATGTTAAACTAAAAATGCATAATTAAACGAAAAAATTGGGTCACAACGCCGACTTTTTCATTGCATTCTGAAGTGACAAAATTGTAGGATACTTACACAACCCCGTTATTTTTGTGACTTTTATTACAAAGCACACTGCGGGATTTGTCGGTGTTATCCCACTCCTACCTATATAAATCACTAGATAGTGATAATAAATAAAGGGATACCACCAAGGATTGTTTTTCTCGCAAAACTTTTCCTGCGAGATACGGAAAGGAATCAAGACCGGTCAACCTAGATCGGTGGCGATAATAAATATAAAGGACAAGACGTAATCAATAGTCTAGGTAGTATTTGCTGCCCGGTACTTTTGCGTCGACATTGAACTGGAAGGATGTATCTATGGTAGATAGAGAGCAAAATCCACAGGGTCTGTACACTCCGGAACTGGAGCATGACGCTTGTGGTATCGGTTTTGTTGCTCACCTTAAAAACCGTAAATCTCATGAAGTAGTGACTCAAGCATTGGATATGCTGGCTCGCATGGAACACCGTGGTGGTCAAGGTTGTGACCCATGCAGCGGTGACGGTGCGGGTATCTTGCTACAAAAACCTCATGAATTCCTATTAGAAGAAGCCGTTAAGCTAGGCATTAAACTGCCTTCGTTTGAAAAGTATGGTGTTGGTGTCGTTCTTTTCCCGAAAGACGAATACAAACGCGAACAATGCCGTGACATTCTAGAACGCAACGCACAGCGTCTAGACCTTGAAGTTATCGGCTACCGCGTATTACCAACCGACAACTCCATGATTGGTGCCGACCCTCTAAGCACAGAGCCTCAATTTGAGCACGTGTTTATCTCCGGCGGCCCTGGCATCACGCCTGAAGAGCTAGAACGCAAACTGTACGTACTTCGTAATTACACCGTACGCGTTTGCCTAGAAAGCGTTTCGAACATTGGTGACGACTTCTACATTAACTCCATGTCTTACAAGACATTAGTGTACAAAGGTCAGTTAACGACTGAGCAAGTACCTCAGTACTTCCTCGATCTGCAAAACCCGACCATGGTGACTGCACTGGCACTGGTACACTCTCGTTTCTCTACCAATACCTTCCCGAAATGGCGTCTTGCACAGCCTTTCCGTTACATTGCCCACAACGGTGAAATCAATACAGTTCGCGGTAACTTGAACTGGATGAAAGCCCGTGAAGCAATCCTAGAATCAGACCTGTTTACTCAGGCTGAAATCGACATGCTTCTTCCAATCTGTCAGGAAGGCAGCTCGGATTCATCTAACTTCGATATGGCACTTGAGCTCCTAGTTCTTTCTGGTCGCAGCCTGCCACACGCATTGATGATGATGATCCCGGAAGCATGGCAAGAAAACAAAAACATGGATCCTAAACGTCGCGCGTTCTATCAGTACCACGCGAACATCATGGAACCATGGGATGGTCCTGCTTCAGTATGTTTTACTGATGGTGTTCAAGTTGGTGCGACACTAGACCGTAACGGTTTGCGCCCTTCTCGCTACACAGTGACCAAAGATAACTTCCTAGTGATGGCATCTGAATCTGGTGTTGTGGATATTGAACCAGAGAACGTAGAGTTCCGTGGTCGTCTACAACCGGGTCGTATCTTCGTTGCAGACCTAGAACAAGGTCGAATCATCTCTGATGAAGAAGTGAAAGACACCATCGCAACGGCACAGCCTTACGAGAAGTGGGTAGAAGAAAACCTACTGAGCTTGAAGAAGCTGCCAGATGCGAGCAACCAGTTCAGCCAACCTAAGCCAGAACACCTTCTACACCGCCAACAAGCGTTTGGCGTAAGCACTGAAGAAGTGAACGAAATCATCGTTCCAATGGCGAATGATGCGAAAGAGCCATTATCAGCAATGGGTGCCGACTGGCCTCTTGCGGTTCTATCTCATCAGTCTCAACATCTTTCAAACTACTTCAAGCAGCTGTTCGCACAGGTAACTAACCCACCGATCGACCCGATCCGTGAGCGTATGGTTATGTCGCTGAACACTTACTTGGGTAAAGACCAAAACCTTCTGACTGAAACACCACTTCACTGTCAGAAAGTAGAATTGGAATCGCCTGTTCTAGCCAACTCTGAGCTTGAAAAACTGCGTGCGATCGATAACGAGCACCTACAAGCGAAAACGTTGGATATCGTATTCCAAGCTAGTGAAGATCAAGGCAAACTTGAGCGTGCATTAAAACGTATCTGCCAATACGCAGAAGACGCGGTTATCGATGGTTATTCAATCATCCTACTCACTGACCGCGCAGTGAATTCAAACCACGCGGCGATCCCAGCAATGCTGGCTGTTGGCGCAGTGCACCACCACTTGATCCGTAAAGGTCTACGTGCGAAGTGTGACATCGTGGTTGAAACTGGTGACGCGCGTGAAACGCACCACTTTGCAACGCTACTTGGTTACGGTGCGAATGCGGTTAACCCTTACCTAGTGATTGAAACCATCATTGAACTTCAACGTACGAAGAAGTTGGATCCAGAAGCGAACCCGCGCGATCTGTTCAACAACTACCGTAAAGCGATTAATGGCGGTCTTCTGAAGATCTTCTCGAAGATGGGTATCTCGACGCTACAGTCGTACCATGGCGCACAAATCTTCGAAGCCTTGGGCATCCACAAATCCGTGGTAGACAAATACTTCACTGGTACGGTTTCTCGTATCCAAGGTCTCACCCTTGATGATATCGCCAAAGAAGTGCTGATCCGTCACCGCATCGGTTACCCACAACGCGAAATCCCAATTCAAATGCTGGATGTTGGTGGTGTTTACCAATGGAAACAGCGTGGTGAAAAGCACCTATTCAACCCAGAGACTATTTCTCTACTGCAAGAGTCTACGCGCAACAAGAACTACGATCAGTTCAAGCAATACGCGACAGCCGTAGATAAACAAGGTGACAACGCGGTAACTCTGCGTAGCCAGCTAGAATTCATTAAGAATCCAGCCGGTTCTATCTCTATCGACGAAGTCGAGCCAATTGACAGCATCGTGAAACGCTTCGCGACGGGTGCTATGTCATTCGGTTCTATTTCTTACGAAGCACACTCCACACTGGCTGTTGCGATGAACCGTCTTGGCGCGAAATCGAACTCTGGTGAAGGTGGTGAAGACCCAATGCGTTTCGAGCGCAAAGAGAACGGCGATTGGGAACGCTCTGCAATCAAGCAGGTGGCTTCAGGTCGTTTCGGCGTAACCTCTTACTACCTAACTAACGCTGAAGAGCTGCAAATCAAAATGGCTCAAGGTGCGAAGCCAGGTGAAGGTGGTCAGCTACCAGGCGATAAAGTAGATGACTGGATCGGTGCAACGCGTCACTCGACTCCGGGCGTTGGCCTTATCTCTCCACCACCACACCACGATATCTACTCAATCGAAGATTTGGCTCAGCTTATCTACGACTTGAAGAACGCGAACCGCGCAGGCCGTGTAAACGTGAAGCTGGTATCAGAAGCAGGCGTAGGTACGATCGCTTCTGGTGTAGCGAAAGCGAAAGCGGACGTTGTACTAATCGCAGGTTTCGACGGCGGTACAGGTGCATCACCAATGTCTTCAATCCGCCATACCGGTCTTCCTTGGGAACTTGGCTTGGCAGAAACGCACCAAACGCTACTGAAGAACGGTCTACGTAACCGTATCGTGGTTCAAGCAGATGGTCAGATGAAGACACCTCGCGACCTTGCAGTGGCAACACTACTTGGTGCAGAAGAATGGGGCGTAGCAACCGCAGCATTAGTGGTTGAAGGTTGTATCATGATGCGTAAGTGTCATAAGAACACTTGTCCTGTTGGTATCGCGACTCAGAACAAGACGCTTCGCGAGCGCTTTGATGGCCGCGTAGAAGACGTCGTTACCTTCTTCCAATACATGGCACAAGGTCTACGTGAAATCATGGCTGAGCTTGGCTTCCGCACTATCGATGAAATGGTCGGTCAAGGTCAGAAACTGAAGATCCGCCAAGACATTTCTCACTGGAAATACAAGAACCTAGATCTGTCTCCTGTTCTCCACGTTGAGCAACCACGTGAAGCTGATGGTGTATTCAACCAAGCTCAACAGAACCACAACCTAGAAGAAGTGCTAGACCGTAAGCTGATTCAAGCAGCGATTCCTGCACTAGAGAAAGGCGAAGCGGTGAATGCCGAGTTCCCTATCGTCAACACGGACCGCTCTGCAGGTACCATGTTGTCGAACGAAATCTCGAAAGTGTACAAAGATGCAGGTCTACCTCAGCCAATGAACGTGAAGTTCAAAGGTTCTGCAGGTCAGTCATTCGGCGCATTCCTAGCTAAGGGCGTGAAGTTCGAAGTGGAAGGCGACGCGAACGACTACTGGGGTAAAGGCTTATCCGGCGGTACTTTAGTACTTTATCCAGATGCGAAATCAAGCATTGTCGCGGAAGACAACATCGTGGTTGGTAACGTGTGCTTCTACGGTGCAACTTCGGGTGAGTCTTTCATTCGTGGTATGGCTGGTGAACGTTTCTGTGTTCGTAACTCAGGCGCGAAAGTAGTAGTAGAAGGCGTCGGTGACCACGGTTGTGAATACATGACTGGCGGTGCAGCCATCATCCTTGGGTCAACAGGTCGTAACTTTGCCGCAGGTATGAGTGGTGGCGTGGCTTACGTATGGGATAAATCAGGTGACTTTGAGTCAAAACTGAACCCAGAGTTAGTAGACCTAGATCCAATCGAGCAAGAAGACAGAGATCTATTACTCGACATGCTAACTAAGCATGTTCAATTCACAGGAAGTGAAGTCGCTCAGTCTTTCCTAGACAACTTTGAAGCAAGCCTAGCCTCTATGGTTAAGGTAATGCCGCGTGACTACAAAGCGGTTCTTCAAAAGCGTAAAGCTGAAGCACAGTCTCAAGGAAACGAAACTCAAGTGGAGGCCGTATAATGGGTAAGCCTACTGGATTTTTAGAGCATGGTCGTGAACTACCACAGAAGATCGACCCAGCTGAACGCATCAAGAACAACAAAGAGTTCGTTCTGAACGAGGAGTTTGGTGACAAGATCAATACTCAGGCTTCTCGTTGTATGGATTGTGGTGTGCCGTTTTGTCATAACGGCTGCCCTATCGGTAACATCATCCCAGAGTTTAACGATGCGGTTTATCGTGATAGCTGGGAAGAAGCTTGGAACATTCTAAGCTCAACCAATAACTTCCCAGAGTTCACTGGTCGTGTTTGCCCTGCTCCGTGTGAAAGTGCTTGTGTACTTGGCATCAACCAAGATCCAATCACTATCTGTAATATCGAGAAAACCATCGTAGAAACGGCGTATCGTGAAGGGTACGCCAAACCAAAAACACCACGCTCTCGCACTGGCAAAACCGTTGCGATCATTGGTTCAGGTCCTGCTGGCCTTGCGGCAGCAGAGCAGCTAAACAGCGCTGGTCATACTGTGACGGTATTCGAGCGAGACGAGAAAGTGGGCGGTCTGCTACGTTTTGGTATCCCAGACTTTAAACTGAGCATGGAAGTCATTGATCGCAAGATCAATCTAATGGCAGAAGCTGGCATTGAGTTTAAAGTAAACCAACACGTCGGTGTTGATGTAAATGCTCAACAATTGCGTCAAGAGTTCGATGTGGTTCTACTAACCGGTGGCTCAACGGTTCCACGTGATTTGCCCGTTCCGGGTCGTGAACTAAAAGGCGTTCACTTCGCGATGGAATTCCTAGGTCAAAATAACCGCCGTGCCAACGACATGGATCTTAAGGGTGAAGAACTTCACGCCGCGGGTAAACACGTTGTCGTTATCGGTGGTGGTGATACGGGTTCTGACTGTGTAGGTACATCAAACCGCCACGGTGCAGCAAGCATCACTCAGGTTGAAATCATGCCGATTCCACCAGAGAAACGTCCTGCCAATATGCCATGGCCACAGTACCCGATGATCCTACGTACTTCGACGTCTCATGAAGAAGGCGTTGATCGTCACTGGAATATCCTAACCAAAGAGTTCATCGGCAATGACAAAGGTGAAGTTACCGGTCTTCGTTTAGCTGATATCGTTTGGCAAGATGCGAAACCAGGCGAGCGTCCAAGCTTCAAAGAAGTAGAAGGCAGCGAGCGTGTGATTCCATGTGATATGGCATTTCTAGCGATGGGATTCCTACACCCTGAACCAACAGGCGTACTTGCTCAACTGGATATCGCACTAGACGATCGCGGTAACGTAGCAACTCAAGATTTTGCTACTAACCAAGAAGGCGTATTTGCTGCTGGTGATATGCGAACAGGCCAATCTTTGGTGGTTCGTTGTATCAATGAAGGCCGCGAATGTGCCCGTGCTATCGATGATTACCTAATGGGTGGCACAAACCTAGAAGCAAAAGCAGATTCACTGATGCTTTCTGCTTAACGAAGCAGTCATGCTTCTCTCTTTCAATTGCCTAATAGCCATCAGCAATATCGATGGCTATCGGTGAAGAAAGAAAACAATTCCTTCCAATCTTTCTATTTTGACCAGCATTTTATGCTGGTCTTTTTTATCTCCCACAGAATCAAATGTTACTTTTTTGTAACAATCAATTTTCTATCTATTTGAAATTATTAAACTATTTTAGCTTATTAAATGGTAAATCGTATATTCACGTGATGATCCACTAATAACTTGACCTTTTTTACAATAAGCTATAGCTTGTGAAGTTGATGAAAATAAAACACTCAAAAAATGTTAAATATTTCACAACTTTTACTGAATAATTATACATAAAGCTATAAAGATGACGCATAGTTAGTCATCGATATCAACGTAAGCAGTGTTGATATATCTGTCGGGATGACGGATAAGCAAAGGGAGAATTGCAATGGCTCTTTATGATCCAAGTCTTGAGAAAGACAACTGTGGATTTGGCTTGATCGCGCATATGGAAGGCGAACAAAGCCACAAGCTGGTACGTACAGCAATTTCTGCACTTGACCGCATGACTCACCGTGGTGGTATCGCCGCCGATGGTAAAACTGGTGATGGTTGTGGTCTTCTATTACAAAAGCCCGATTCCTATTTACGTCTTATTGCCGAAGAAAATGGTTTCAACCTTGGCAAGCAATACGCCGTAGGGATGATTTTCTTCAACCAAGATCCAGTCAAAGCTCAACTCGCTAAAGACATCGTCAACAAAGAACTGGCGCAAGAGACGCTAACTGTGGCTGGTTGGCGTGAAGTACCAACTAATTCAGAAGTACTCGGTCCAATTGCGGCCAACTCGCTTCCAAATATTCAGCAAGTCTTTGTCTCTGCACCGGCAGGTTGGCGCGAACGCGACATTGAACGTCGTCTCTACATCGCACGCCGTCGCATCGAGAAACAAATCACCGAAGATCCGGATTTCTACATCTGTAGCTTATCGACTCAAGTTTTGGTGTACAAAGGCCTATGCATGCCTGCGGACTTACCGCGCTTTTATCTTGATCTTGCCGATCTACGTATGGAATCTGCTATCTGTCTGTTCCACCAGCGTTTTTCTACCAACACTCAACCGCGTTGGCCATTAGCTCAACCGTTCCGCTACCTTGCTCATAATGGTGAGATCAATACCATTGAAGGTAACCGACAATGGGCACGCGCTCGTGCTTACAAGTTCTCGTCACCACTGCTGCCTGACCTACAAACTGCAGCACCGTTTGTGAACGAGACAGGCTCAGACTCGTCTAGCCTAGATAATATGCTAGATCTCTTTTTAGCTGGCGGCATGGATATCTTCCGTGCCATGCGTATGCTTGTGCCGCCAGCATGGCAAAACCACCCTGACATGGATCCGGATTTGCGTGCGTTTTACGATTTCAACTCCAAACACATGGAACCATGGGATGGCCCAGCAGGTATCGTACTGTCCGATGGTCGTTATGCTGCTTGTAACCTAGACCGAAACGGTCTACGTCCTGCGCGTTATGTAATTACCAAAGACAAGTTGATCACTCTGGCGTCTGAGGTAGGGATTTGGAATTACGCCCCAGATGAAGTTGCCAAAAAAGGTCGTGTAGGTCCGGGGGAATTGCTCGTCATCGACACTCGTAAAGGTAAGCTTTGGCAATCTAGCGAGATCGATAATGACCTGAAATCTCGTCACCCTTATCGCGAATGGATGGAGAACAACGTTCGCAAACTAACACCGTTCTCTCAGCTGCCTGAAGATCAAGTAGGTGAGCGCAGCTTTGATGAAGACTTGCTTAAGACTTATCAAAAGCAGTTTGCTATGAGCAATGAAGAAGTCGATCAAGTATTGCGTGTCCTCGGTGATATGGGGCAAGAAGCCGTCGGTTCGATGGGTGATGACACCCCGATGGCGGTTCTTTCTTCGAAAGAGCGCTTGGTGACTGATTACTTCCGTCAGAAGTTCGCGCAGGTCACCAACCCACCAATCGATCCACTGCGTGAGAAACACGTCATGTCGCTGGCGACCAGCATCGGTCAGGAAATGAATGTCTTCTGTGAAACCGATGGCCACGCGCATCGTGTAACCTTTGATTCTCCAGTACTGCTCTATTCTGACATGCAGCAACTACTAGAGCTGAGTGACGATCATTACCGTAATACCATTCTCGATATCAACTACGACCCACAACAAAAAGATCTTAAACAAGCCATTAATGATCTGTGTGAGCAAGCAGAGCAAGTCGTTCGTGAAGGCACGGTTTTAGTGGTGCTTTCGGACAGAGCCTTGGTCAAAGGTAAGTTACCAATTCCGGCAGCAATGGCAGTCGGCGCCGTTCAAACTCGTCTGATTGACGCGAACTTACGTTGCGATGCCAACATTGTTGTCGAAACCGCAACAGCCCGTGATCCACACCAATTTGCCGTCTTACTTGGTTTTGGTGCCACTGCGGTTTACCCATACCTTGCTTATGAAGCGTTAGGTAAACTGATTGATGATAAAGCACTAGAGAAAGACTACCGCGATGTGATGCAAAACTACCAATACGGCATCAACAAAGGCCTGTACAAGATCATGTCGAAAATGGGGATCTCAACCATCGCCTCTTACCGCTGCTCACAACTGTTTGAAGCAGTTGGCTTGAGCCAAAATGTGGTCGATCTGTGTTTTAAAGGCGTCACAACTCGAATTGAAGGCGCGAATTTTGACGACTTCCAGCAAGATCTTACAAACTTATCTCGTAAAGCATGGGCGAAACGCAAATCGATTGATCATGGCGGCTTGTTAAAGTACGTCCATGGAGGTGAGTATCATGCTTACAACCCGGATGTCGTCGGCACGCTGCAACAGGCCGTTAAATCTGGCGAAAGTAACGACTATCAGAGCTTTGCTAAGCAGGTAAACCAACGCCCTGTTGCCATGCTGCGTGACTTAATGTCGCTGAAAAAATCAGACTCACCGCTGCCACTTGAGCAAATAGAACCACGCACTGAACTGTTCAAACGCTTTGACTCAGCGGCAATGTCCATTGGCGCACTTAGCCCAGAAGCGCATGAAGCACTTGCAACGGCGATGAACCGTCTTGGTGGTTACTCTAACTCGGGTGAAGGCGGTGAAGATCCTCGCCGTTTCGGTACTGAGCGTAACTCACGTATCAAACAGATTGCTTCTGGCCGATTTGGTGTAACGCCGCATTACCTGACTAATGCGGATGTACTGCAAATCAAGGTGGCACAAGGTGCGAAACCGGGTGAAGGTGGACAGCTACCAGGACACAAAGTCACCGCAGAAATCGCAAAACTGCGTTATTCGGTACAAGGCGTGACTCTGATCTCCCCTCCTCCGCATCACGATATCTATTCGATTGAAGATTTGGCCCAGCTGATCTTCGACCTTAAACAAGTCAACCCGAATGCGCTGGTTTCGGTAAAACTCGTCTCCGAGCCAGGTGTCGGCACCATCGCAACGGGTGTAGCCAAGGCTTACGCTGATCTTATTACCATTTCGGGTTACGACGGTGGTACCGCAGCAAGCCCATTAACTTCGGTAAAATACGCTGGTAGCCCTTGGGAGTTGGGGTTGGCAGAGACACAACAAGCTCTGGTTGCTAATGGTCTGCGTCATAAGATCCGCCTACAGGTAGACGGTGGTCTAAAGACTGGTTTAGACGTAGTTAAAGCCGCAATTTTAGGTGCAGAAAGCTTCGGTTTTGGTACTGCGCCAATGGTCGCTATGGGTTGTAAGTTCCTACGAATTTGTCACCTCAACAACTGTGCAACTGGGGTTGCGACTCAAGACGAGACACTGCGTAAAGAATACTTCAAAGGTCTACCAGAAATGGTGATGAATTACTTCGTCGGCCTGGCAGACGAAGTGCGCGGATTACTCGCCGAACTTGGCGTTGAAAAGCTGACGGACTTGATTGGTCGTACCGATTTACTTGAGGCAGTAGAGGGATTTACAGCGAAACAGACCAAGCTGGATCTATCCAATATTCTAGAAGCTCCAGTATCACCTGAGGGTCATCCGCTATTTTGGACAGAGCCAAACAAACCGTTTGATAAAGCTGAGCTCAACCAAAAGATCATTGATGATGCCATGCATGCGGTCGAAAACGGTCAATCGGCAAGTTTCTTCTACAATGTCATCAACACTGATCGTTCTGTTGGTGCACGCTTATCTGGCGAAATAGCAAAACGCTATGGCAACCAAGGATTGGCGGCTTCCCCTATCAAAATCTATCTTGACGGCACCGCAGGTCAGTCCTTTGGTGTTTGGAACGCAGGTGGTGTAGAGCTTTACCTCACGGGCGATGCGAACGACTACGTGGGCAAAGGCATGGCGGGTGGTAAAGTGGTTATCAAACCTCACCTTGGCACCGCATTTAAATGCAATGAAGCAACTATCATTGGTAACACCTGCCTGTACGGCGCGACCGGCGGTAAACTATTTGCAGCCGGTAAAGCAGGTGAGCGTTTCGGCGTACGAAACTCAGGTACGATAGCCGTCATTGAAGGTGCTGGCGATAACGCTTGTGAGTACATGACTGGCGGTATTGTTGCCATTCTTGGTGCGACAGGTGTGAACTTTGGCGCGGGTATGACTGGAGGCTTTGCCTATGTTCTGGATGAGAACCAAAGCTTTGAAGGTCGAGTTAATACTGAGTCTGTCGAAGCCATCTCATTGTCCGATCTTTACATCCACCAAGAACATTTGCGTGGCCTAATTGCGGAACACCTTGAAGAAACAGGGTCGAGTCATGCAGAAAATATTTTGGCGAACTTTGATGAATGGATTCCAAAGTTCTATTTGGTGAAACCACAAGCGGCAGATCTTCGCACGCTACTTGGTCACCAGAGCCGCAGTGCCGCAGAGCTGCGTGTTCAAGCACAGTAATCATGGAGGATGTTTGAATCATGAGCCAGAACGTTTATCAATTTATCGATGTGCAGCGTGTAGATCCTGCGAAAAAGCCTATAAAAGTTCGTAAGATCGAGTTCGTTGAAATCTATGAACCGTTCACTAAACAACAGGCGACTGCACAAGCGGATCGCTGCTTAGATTGTGGCAACCCATATTGTGAATGGAAATGCCCAGTCCACAACTACATCCCTCAATGGTTAAAACTTGCCAATGAAGGTCGTATTCTTGAAGCGGTTGAACTATCGCATCAAACCAATAGCCTACCGGAAGTATGTGGGCGCGTTTGTCCTCAAGACCGCCTATGTGAAGGTTCATGCACGCTTAATGATGACTTTGGTGCCGTCACCATCGGTAACATAGAAAAGTACATTACCGACAAAGCGTTTGAAATGGGCTGGAAGCCAGATATGTCCAAGGTGGAGTGGACCGATAAAAAGGTTGCAATCATTGGAGCTGGCCCAGCTGGCTTGGCTGCAGCGGATATCCTAGTGCGCAATGGCGTTAAGCCAGTCGTGTTTGACCGCTACCCTGAAATTGGAGGCCTTCTGACCTTCGGCATTCCTTCCTTCAAGCTTGAAAAAGGCGTGATGGAAAACCGCCGCCGTGTGTTCACTGAAATGGGCGTCGAGTTCCGCATGAACATGGAAGTAGGCAAAGATGTCCAAATGCAAGAGCTGCTTGATGAATACGATGCTGTTTTCTTGGGCGTTGGCACCTATAAATACATGCGTGCAGGTCTAGATAATGAAGATGCGCCGGGTGTGTATGACGCGCTGCCATTTTTAGTTTCGAACACCTACAAAGTCATGGATCTTGAGAGTAACCAACCCTTTATCGATATGGCAGGAAAGAAAGTCGTCGTACTGGGTGGTGGTGATACCGCAATGGACTGCGTTCGTACCTCAATTCGCCAAGGTGCCTCCAACGTAGTTTGTGCTTATCGTCGTGATGAGGCCAACATGCCAGGCTCTCGTCGCGAGGTAAAAAACGCAAAGGAAGAAGGCGTGAAGTTCATGTTCAACCTTCAGCCTTTGGGAGTGGAAGTGGATGCGTCAGGCAAAGTATCGGGGGTCAAAGTGGTGAAAACCGCACTTGGTGAACCTGATGAAGCAGGTCGCCGACGTCCAGAGCCCGTTGAAGGCAGCGAGCACGTTCTACCAGCAGACGTTGTTATCATGGCGTTTGGTTTCCAGCCGCACAAAATGGACTGGTTAGCACCGTTTGATGTCGATTTGGATCAATGGGGTCGTATCAAAGCCCCTGCTAAGCAAGAGTTCCAATTCCAGACCAGCAATGAAAAGATCTTCGCGGGTGGCGATGCGGTACGAGGTTCTGATCTTGTCGTAACCGCTATTGATGAAGGACGAAAAGCGGCAGAAGGCATTCTCGATTACCTCGAAGTTTAATCTCAGCTAACCTCACAAAAAGGGTCCTGTTATTGGATCCTTTTTCTTTTGTATCCATATAATTAGAAACAAAATTATAAGAGTAAATATAATGAAAAAAGCCGCTCTCCTTTCCATTACTTTGCTCGGCTTAACCGCTTGTAGCCAAGGAGTCACAACCATGACGGATCGTTCTCAATCACCTTGTGGTGACAAACCAAACTGCGTCTCCACCCAAGACACGCGAGAAAAATACAACCTAACGCCATTTATCTTAGTTGATTCAGCGAACATCGACGCTATTGAGCAAGTTGCGCTTGAACTGCCAGGCGCGAAAACCGCGGTGAAAGAAAGCAACTACCTTCGTATCGAGTGCACATCTAAAATCATGCGCTTCGTGGATGACCTCGAACTAAAAATAGCAGGAGACCAACTGATTGTGCGCTCGGAATCTCGTGTGGGCTACTCTGACTTTGGCGTAAACAGAAAGCGCGCCGATCAATTACGAGAAAAGCTCACTCAAGCGAAGCTCATCAAATAGAAAACTGCCAACGGGGAGTGCTATACTCTCGGCCAACTAAAATATTTACTTAAAGAGAGTGTTATGAAAGTTGGTATCATCGGTGCGATGGAACAAGAAGTGACCATCCTGAAGCAAGCAATTACAAACTGCAAAACTGTAAATAAAGCAGGCTGTACGTTTTTCTCTGGTCAAATTAACGATGTTGAAGTCGTCGTACTACAATCGGGCATCGGTAAAGTTGCAGCGGCAGTGGGCACGACAATCCTTCTTGATGAATACCAACCAGACGTTGTGATTAACACAGGCTCTGCTGGCGGTTTCGATTCAAGCTTAAACCTTGGCGATGTAGTCATCTCTACAGAAGTTCGTCATCATGATGCAGACGTAACCGCTTTTGGTTATGAGATTGGCCAAATGGCCGGTCAACCAGCTGCATTCAAAGCGGATGACAAGCTAATGGACTTAGCCGAAAAAGCCCTAGCACAAATGGAAAACACTCATGCGGTTCGCGGCCTAATTTGCACTGGCGATGCGTTTGTTTGTACTGCTGAGCGTCAAGAGTTTATTCGTAAACACTTCCCGTCAGTTATCGCTGTAGAAATGGAAGCATCTGCTATCGCTCAAACTTGTCACCAATTCAACACACCGTTTGTTGTTGTGCGTGCAATCTCTGATGTCGCTGATAAAGAATCACCAATGAGCTTTGATGAGTTCCTGCCTCTAGCAGCAAAAAGCTCTTCCGAAATGGTATTCAAAATGCTGGAACTCATTAAGTAAACGACTCATTCATGGAAGAAGTTTTTCAGTCATTTTATGCCAACGGTGCGCTCCTCATTATGTGGGGTGCACTGATCTTGCACCTTTTAGTGCCAATCCCCCATTCAGCGCACCCCATCACTTTATGGCGAAAGCTAGCAGAGCAGCTAGCTAACAAAGTGAACAATAATCACAATTACTCACAGAGTGTAATCTCAGGCAGTCTTGCATTAGGCTTGATGCTGTTTCCTTGCTTGATATTACTGATTGCAGTAAAGCCATTTGTTTGGCAAATCCCTTTATATGAACTGGTTCTATTGATCATTGCGCTAGACTGGCGCAACAGCGAAACGTTAACGAAACAGCTCGTCACAAGTATCTCTTCGGAAGACAAAGCCCAATGTCGAGCATTACTGCAACCATATCTTAATCGCGACACTGGTAACCTCTCGATCGTTGGCATAGGTAAAGCTGGCTCAGAAACACTGATTATGGGATACAGCCGCAACGTGATCGGTGTGCTATTTTGGTACGCACTAACAGGTGGCATTGGTGCGTTAATGTATCGACTCACAACAGAATTAGCGCGAGTGTGGTCCCCTAGCCGACGCCTATATTTGCCCTTTGGTAAACCTGTGATTCAACTGGTTGCTACTCTGGATATTATTCCACTTCGTCTCTTTGCCATACTTTTAGCTGCCGGAAAGAATACAAGTAATGTGCTCTCTGGAATACAACAGCAAGCGAAGTCTTGGCCCTTACCAGGACCTAGCTGGGTGTTATGTACTATCGGACACAAACTACAACTGTCTTTATGCGGCCCTGCTATCTATCAAGGTGTGCGTGCAGAGCGCGCAAAAATCGGTGGGCGCATTGCGCCATCGGCTATTCACCTTTCACAAATACATACGCTGCTCGTTTGGCGCGTCCTGGCTTGGATCGCAATCCAAAGTTTGCTTTTAGGAATAATTTATCAAGGATTATGATGAATAAATTATGCTTCGCATTAACGCTGTTTGTTTCGACAGCGACCTTCGCTCAACCCGCTCAACGCATTATAAGTTTAGCTCCACATGCCACCGAAATTGCCTTTGCAGCAGGGCTAGGAGAGCAGCTTGTTGCTGTCAGCGAAATGAGCGATTATCCAGAACAGGCAAAGCAGCTAGAAAGAGTCTCAAATTATCAAGGAATTAAATTAGAGCGCATTATTGCTCTTCAGCCGGACTTAGTGATTGCTTGGCCAGCCGGAAACCCCGCTAAAGAGTTGGAGAAAATTAAACAGTTCGGTATTCCTATCTATTACTCCACTACAGGTTCATTAGAAGATATCGCCAATAATATCGAGCAACTCAGCCAATACAGCGAAACTCCACAAGTAGGAAAAAAAGCCGCTGAAGATTTTAGAACGCAGCTGAGTACACTAAAAGAACAGTACAACTCGAACGAGAAAGTTAGTTACTTTTATCAGTTGAGTGAAAAGCCTATCATCACTGTCGCCGGAAAGAACTGGCCAAGTGAAGTCTTTACTTTTTGCGGTGGTGAGAACATTTTCGCCGCATCTAGCGCGCCTTATCCTCAAGTTAGCATCGAGCAAGTCATTACTCGCCAGCCAGAGGTTATTTTTACTTCTCGTCACGCAATGAGTAACGATGGTATGTGGGCTGAGTGGAGTAATGAGCTTCTTGCTCTTAAAAACAAACACATCTGGTCCCTAAACTCTGATTGGATTAACCGTCCGACACCACGCACATTGAACGCGATCAAGGAAGTGTGTGAGCACTTTAAAAGCGTTCGTCAAAAACGCTAACGATTTCGTGGCAAATACCGTACAATTTCCGCCCATTTTTTCTCACACTATTTAAAGGTACTAAGTAACATGGACTCCATGCTGCTTTATATGATCGATTTGTTCGGTACCGCTGTTTTCGCTATCTCTGGCGTATTACTGGCGGGCCGTTTAAAAATGGATCCATTCGGCGTTATCGTGCTCGGCAGTGTGACTGCTATAGGTGGCGGAACAATCCGAGACATGGCGCTTGGTGCCACTCCCGTATTTTGGATAACAGATACGACTTACTTATGGGTGATATTTGTTACGTGTCTACTAACCATGCTTGTTATTCGAAGACCCAAGCGACTCTCATGGTGGGTATTACCCGTTTGTGATGCCATCGGTCTCGCTGTGTTTGTGGGAATAGGAGTAGAAAAGGCACTCGCCTACAATGCATCTGGGATGGTCGCGGTGATAATGGGGGTTATTACTGGCTGTGGCGGTGGCATTATACGAGACGTGCTGGCTCGCGAAGTTCCTATGGTATTAAGAAGTGAAGTCTATGCTACGGCATGTATTATTGGCGGCATCTTCCATACGATGGCGGTAAACATGGGTTATGACCACTCAACGGCTTTACTCGCTGGTGTAATCTCAACGCTCATTATACGTCTCGGTGCGATTCGTTGGCATCTATCCCTGCCAACTTTCGCCATTAACCGTTAAACACCAACAACATCACTCACCATGGAGTCGACCAAGTGTCGGCTCCTCTCATTTATGCTCATTTGATTCGCCAATTCTTGGGCAATTCGCTAAATTATCTCAACCATTCCTAACTTTCATTAATCATTATGTTGCTTGAAGGTATTGAAACGTTACTTGTCCTCAGTAAAGAAAAAACCATGAGCCGCACAGGCAGTCAACTCTATATTAGTCAATCTGCCGTGAGTAAACGTATTTCAAATCTAGAGAAGAAGTTAGGAAAAAAATTGATAGAGCCGAATGGTCGGCACATAAAGCTGACCTCCGATGGCCTTGCCCTCATAAACACAATAGAACCCACGTTCAATGAGTTAAGAGGAAAAATCCACGATCAACAACAAATAGAAGATACTTCTTTAATCAAAATGGACTGCTCTGAAACCTTAGTGGCGGGATACCTCAGCATGATCATGGCAGAACACTTTGCCCATGATCAGTACATACGAATATCGACCAATCATACGCCACGCATTATTGAGAATGTGAAATCAGGCAAAGCAACATTGGGATTTTGCGCTGGCTATCTACCACCTCATCATGGATTAATGAGCCTTCACCTCGCCGATGAACCTTTCTCAATTGTCAGTCGACATTCACTTTCACAACTACCTAAAGCTATTTTGACCAATGACTTAACTAACCCTGCCAACACATATCAACAAGCTATTTTATCCAAACACGGAATCGAACCTTTGATGGAAATGGATTCGTATACTGCGGCAGCACAACTGGCTTTGGGAGGTGTGGCTCCCGCTTTAATCCCTAAATCTATCCTAACGACACTTAATATCACATCTAAGTTCTGCTATGACTTTGAAGAGCTAGATCAGTTAGTTCGACCAATACATATCTGCTTACGTCACAGCACATATCGTAGCGAACGAGTTAAAGCACTGACAGAATCCATTGCTGATGTTGTTGCCAAAGAAGTTTCGTTGCCATAAGCATCGACATCACTATAACTAGAGGACGAATCCATTTTTGTCCTTTACTTACCACGACCTTCGCTCCTAACTGAGCACCAAGAAAACCGCCAACAGCCATGGTTAAGCCAAGCTTCCACACGGGCAACCCAGCGAAGATAAAAAAGAGTAGTGCCGCAATGTTTGACGTGAAATTGAGAATTTTGGTTCTAGCAGTGGCTTCGACCAAAGAAAAGTGACCTAGTGCAACAAAACAAACAGTAAAAATAGATCCAGTCCCAGGGCCAAAAAAGCCATCATAGAAACCGATTCCGCCACCAATGCATAGCGCAAACATCGCTTCAGATAACTTTGGTTCTCCATCGATTTTTCGCGTACTTGGCGCGAGTAAAAAATAGAGGGAAATGGCTATCAAAAGAACAGGGATCAAACTGGTGAGTACGCTAGCATCAATAAACTGCACAGCCTCGGCACCGATTGCAGCGCCTATAAAAGTGCAGAGTATCGCAAAACGCATTTCCTTTAAGCTGACAATACCGTTACGCACGAAATACCAGCTAGCAGAGAAACTGCCAAACGAACTTTGTAACTTATTGGTTGCTAGAGCTTGAGTCGGACTCAACCCCGCAGCCAAAAGCGCAGGGAGCGTAATGAGCCCCCCCCCACCAGCCATCGCATCAATAAAGCCTGCGGCAGTCGCAACCAAAAATAAGGCCAACAAAATCTCAACCGTGATTTCCACTACACTTCCTTTTTGAAGAGGTATCAAAGAGGAAGAAACGGTAGCACTTATTCACAAAACTACCAATGGAAAGTCAAGACACCAATCTATTCCTAATTTTCATCAGTCAATAAATCTAGAGAATGATACATTAAAAATATCAATTACATCCAAATATAGAGCCTCACCTCAAGAGCCTCTTAATATTTTGATAGAAAAAGAAAATGCTGTCTTAATAGGAAATATTTAATCTGATAAAAAACGAAAATAATGGAAGCCTTACTAACTCGACCATCAATAAAAGAGCAGCAATTACGCTTAAAAATCGAACAGATAGTGAATGTTAATCAGCTATTCAGCGTTATTGACTCTAAACCAGAGACTAGCGGTGCGGGTGTAATTTATATTGATAACAAATTCACCGTTGTACGCTTAAGAGACTTTAAATCCACATGCCATATCAATCCTACCTTTATCATTCTACGAGAACCGATAAAATTACAATCATCTCAAGAATTTGCAAAAAAAATAAAACAGGAAGAGTCAAAATCAAGATTCAATCAAGAGCTTCTATCAGCGAGCATTAGCTGTATTGGTGCAGCGATTGGCTGGATTGGGGTAGTTGGTTCGGGGCTAACAATACCAGTAAGTGGTCCTGTGGGCGTAACTATGTCCTATATCTCACACGCCGCTACTGTTGCTGCCACAGCTCAATGTGCTATTGGAGTAGCAAGAACCCGTATAGTATCTAAATCACCAGACAAATTATCGGATATAGACAGTAATGAGTGGTATCAAAATACAACTAAAGCTTTAGATTACATCTCCTTAGCTGGAGCGGGCGCTAGTGGATATCAAACGATAAAAATGGTTCAATCTCTTAAGCAAACCACTAAGAAAGGCGTTCCCGAGATTCTAAAAGGCTTAAACAGACAAGAAAGAACAAGATTAACTAAAGAAATCATCCGTAAAAACCTTCCGAGCATTTCGAATAAAGCTCGTAAACAGCTAATGTTGTCAGGAGAAATTCCTAAGAGGTATTCACAAGCAACAATATCCGCATCCATTTCTCATCAGCTTCTAGATGCAATTGGAGGCTCAATTAGCATAGTAGGAAGCGGTTATTCGGGAGAGTTAAGAAATCTTGCAATTGGAATCTATGAGGAATTGAAAGTTGAATACTAAATCAATTAGCATAGCAAACATCTCACTAAGTATATGTTTATACTTGGCATTGACTATTGGTCTGGCTATTAGCTTGAGCATTTGGAATGACTGGTTTTCTTTCACTCAACACATTGCTCTAGATACTTACCTTCTTACATTGGGAGCTATTACGGTTGTTGTTGTATGCATTCCAAACATTCTGACAATAAGCAAAGGATTAAGTATTGCTGCAAAAATAAACTTACTTACTATCTCTTTTATCATTCTCACTTGCAGCATTAATTTTGTTGCAGCAAGTGGTAGTACTATTTCTTCATCTTTGGGTACATTGCTTGCCATCATTAGCTTAATGATCTTCAAAAGCGAAGCATACCAATCGTTCCTAGCACACTTTAATGCTCTTCATTTTAGAAAAACCTCGATATAAAAAAGCCCGCTCAAATGAGCGGGCAATGAGGTTGTCATGTAAGCCCTGATTAATGAGCTTACTGATTTTTATCTGTTACGCGTCTAGACTCGCTTTCACTTTAGCGTGCAACTCTTGAACCGAAGTTACTGACGCTTTTGCGTCTGCAGTATGAGACATACATGTAGCGAACGCTGCATTCAGTGTCGTTGTGTAGTTCACTTTTTCTGCCAGTGCACCACGGCGTAGAACTTTCGAATCTTCAATCGCTTGACGACCAGCAGCCGTGTTTACGATGTAGGTGTATTCGTTGTTCTTGATGCGGTCAAGAATGTGTGGACGACCTTCGTGTACTTTGTTTACCAAACGTGGGTTAATACCCGCTTCGCCCAGAATTACAGCAGTACCGTGTGTCGCATCCAACTGGTAACCCAGTTTCACTAACTTAGAAGCTAGGTCAACAACACGCTCTTTATCACCTTCACGTACAGACAGTAGCGCACGACCACCTTCAGGATAAACCGCACCACAACCTAGCTCTGCTTTCGCGTAAGCTTCTGCGAACGTTGCACCCACACCCATTACTTCACCTGTTGAGCGCATTTCAGGGCCCAATAGAGGGTCAACACCAGGGAATTTGTTGAACGGCAGAACCACTTCTTTCACTGAGTAGTAAGGAGGGATAATCTCTTTAGTAAAGCCTTGTGACTCTAGAGATTGACCCGCCATTACACGTGCAGCGATTTTCGCTAGAGGAGCGCCTGTCGCTTTCGATACGAATGGTACCGTACGAGCAGCACGAGGGTTCACTTCAATTAGATAAACGTCGTTATCTTTCACAGCAAACTGCGTGTTCATCAAACCGCGTACACCGAGTTCGAATGCTAACTTCTCAACTTGCTCACGCATCTTGTCTTGAATTTCCTGACTTAGCGTGTATGCAGGCAGTGAACATGCAGAGTCACCAGAGTGAACACCCGCTTGTTCGATGTGCTCCATGATACCGCCGATAACGACGCGTTCACCGTCACAGATAGCATCAATATCAACTTCGGTTGCATCATCCAAGAAACGGTCTAGCAGAACTGGAGACTCGTTCGATACGCTTACTGCTTCGTTGAAGTAGCGACGCAGGTCTTGCTCGTCGTACACGATTTCCATCGCACGACCACCGAGTACATAAGATGGACGAACAACTAATGGGAAGCCAATTTCTTTCGATTTCTCAACCGCTTGCTCCATCGTTGTTACTGTCGCGTTTTCTGGCTGAAGTAGACCTAAACGGTCAACAGCGGCTTGGAAGCGTTCACGGTCTTCCGCACGGTCGATAGCATCTGGGCTAGTACCAATGATTGGCACACCAGCCGCTTCTAGAGCACGAGCCAGTTTAAGTGGCGTTTGACCACCGTACTGAACAATCACACCTTTTGGTTTTTCAACGCGAGCGATAGACAGTACATCTTCCAGAGTTACTGGCTCGAAGTACAGACGATCAGACGTATCGTAGTCAGTAGATACCGTTTCTGGGTTACAGTTAACCATAATGGTTTCGTAACCGTCTTCACGCAGCGCAAGTGATGCATGAACACAACAGTAATCGAATTCGATACCTTGGCCGATACGGTTTGGACCGCCACCAAGAACCATGATCTTATCTTTGTCTGTTGGGTTTGCTTCACATTCTTCATCGTAAGATGAGTACATGTAAGCCGTGTCAGAAGAAAACTCTGCTGCACATGTATCCACACGTTTGTAAACCGGATGAATATCAAACTGCTCACGAGCACGGCGAATTTCACTTTCAGCGACACCAAGCAATTTAGACAAGCGAGCATCAGAGAAGCCTTTGCGTTTCATCTGACGAAGCACTTCTTTGGTCAAACCTGCGTAGCCGCCCGCCTTGACTTGTTCTTCGAGTTTTACAATTTCTTCGATTTGAACCAGGAACCAGCGGTCGATTTGAGTCAAGTTGAACACACCGTCGACTGACATACCCGCTCGGAATGCATCGGCGATGTACCAGATACGCTCTGCACCTGCTTCTTTAAGTTCGTGACGAATCTTAGTCAGTGCATCTGGCGCTTCCAGATCGACCATCTCATCAAAACCAGTTGCGCCAACTTCTAGGCCACGCAGTGCTTTGTGAAGAGATTCTTGTTGGTTACGACCAATCGCCATTACCTCACCAACCGATTTCATCTGAGTTGTCAGACGATCGTTTGCACCAGCAAATTTCTCGAAGTTAAAGCGAGGGATCTTAGTTACGACGTAGTCGATAGTTGGTTCAAATGACGCAGGTGTTGCACCACCTGTGATGTCGTTTTGTAGTTCGTCTAGCGTAAAGCCAACAGCCAGTTTCGCGGCAATTTTCGCAATTGGGAAGCCTGTTGCTTTTGATGCTAGCGCAGAAGAGCGAGATACACGCGGGTTCATCTCGATGATGACCATACGACCATCTTTCGGGTTGATACCAAACTGTACGTTTGAACCACCTGTTTCAACACCGATTTCACGCAGAACAGCTAGCGATGCATTACGCATAAGCTGGTATTCTTTGTCAGTCAGTGTTTGTGCTGGAGCAACCGTGATTGAGTCACCCGTATGGATGCCCATTGGGTCAAAGTTCTCGATTGAACATACGATGATACAGTTGTCCGCTTTGTCACGAACGACTTCCATTTCGTACTCTTTCCAACCGATTAGCGACTCATCGATAAGAAGTTCGTTGGTCGGAGATAAGTCCAGACCACGACGACAGATTTCTTCGAACTCTTCTTTGTTGTACGCGATACCACCACCAGTGCCACCCATGGTGAACGATGGACGGATGATACAAGGGAAGCCAACCATATCTAAAACTTTGTAAGCTTCTTCCATGCTCTTCGCTGTATCTGCGCGAGGACACTCAAGGCCGATAGACTTCATCGCTTTATCAAAACGAGAACGGTCTTCCGCTTTGTCGATTGCATCAGCCGTTGCACCAATCATCTCTACGCCAAACTCTGCGAGAACGCCGTGCTTCTCTAAATCTAACGCACAGTTAAGTGCTGTCTGACCACCCATAGTTGGCAGAACTGCATCAGGACGTTCTTTCTCGATGATCTTGCGTACAACTTCCCACTGAATCGGCTCGATGTAAGTCGCATCTGCCATCTCTGGGTCAGTCATGATGGTTGCTGGGTTAGAGTTAACCAGGATAACTCGGTAACCTTCTTCGCGAAGAGCTTTACACGCTTGTGCGCCAGAGTAGTCAAACTCACATGCCTGACCGATAACAATCGGACCAGCACCAAGAATTAGAATACTTTGAATGTCAGTACGTTTTGGCATTATCTACTACTCCGAATTAAGCGCTGTGTTTTTTGATTAGTTCGATAAAGTGGTCAAATAGCGGTGCCGCGTCATGTGGACCAGGGCTCGCTTCTGGGTGACCTTGGAAGCTAAATGCTGGCTTGTCTGTGCGGTGGATACCCTGCAAAGAGCCATCAAATAGCGATACGTGAGTAGCACGTAAGTTTTCCGGTAATGTTGCTTCATCTGCCGCAAAGCCGTGGTTTTGCGAAGTGATCATCACAACGTTACGCTCTAAATCTTTTACTGGGTGGTTTGCACCGTGGTGACCAAACTTCATTTTCACCGTTTGCGCACCTGATGCTAGCGCCAGAATTTGGTGACCTAGACAAATACCAAAAATTGGTAGGCCTTTTTCTAGGAACACTTTGGTTGCTTCAATCGCGTAAGTACATGGTTCTGGGTCACCAGGGCCGTTCGATAAGAATACGCCATCTGGATTTAGTGCCAGAACTTCTTCCGCTGACGTTTCTGCAGGTACAACCGTTAAGCGGCAGCCGCGGTCAACCAACATTCGTAAGATGTTGCGTTTTGCGCCGAAGTCGTAAGCGACAACGTGGTATGGCAGCTCGCTGTCATCTTTCGCCTCTGGAAGTCCACCTTCAAGCGTCCACGAACCTTGCTTCCATTGATACGCTTCTTTTGTTGTAACTTCTTTCGCAAGGTCCATTCCTTTTAAGCCTGGGAATTCTTTTGCTTTCGCTAGTGCCAAAGCTTCGTCTAGGTTGTTGCCCGCAACAATACAGCCGTTTTGAGCACCTTTTTCACGCAGGATACGAGTGAGCTTACGAGTATCGATATCAGCGATGCCAACGATATTTTGCGACTTAAGATAATCAGAGAGGGATTGTTCGTTACGGAAGTTAGAAGCGATTAGAGGAAGATCGCGAATCACAAGGCCTTGTGCATGAATGGAAGAGGATTCTTCATCTTCGGAAGTGGTTCCGGTATTGCCAATGTGAGGATAAGTGAGAGTGACGATTTGCTGAGAATAGGAAGGATCAGTGAGGATTTCTTGATACCCCGTCATCGAGGTATTAAAAACGACTTCACCAACGGAAAGACCATCTGCCCCTATGGACACTCCGCGGAACACTGTCCCATCTTCTAGGACCAACAGTGCTAATTTACCCAAGACAACCTCCAGAATAAAAATGCAAAAAAAATAAATCAAACTGCAAACATGCCTTCCTTTACCTATAAAATCTACATAAATAGGTATTTCAGACAAATTGGCGGTATTCTAAAGTTGGACTCGAAACCTGTCAACCTACAATCAAAAATAAATGATTAATTTCTAGCGAGTAAGGTCATTTTGAATCAGTAAGGCCCAAAAAGATAACTTTTACATGCTATTACATAGAGAGGCATAGAGGTTTAATGAATTTTACAAATTTGAACTTTTTAGAGATCACAAAAAAGTATGAGTTTTTCACGCAAACGTTCACCCAACAGAAAAGACATTAGTTTTTAGACATCAAAACCCAAAACACCCACAAAACAACCAAAATAACAACAAAAGTAAGCACCAAAATACTTTCTGTTAGAATCATTTCATTTACAAATAATTCTATAGATATAAAAAAGCCGGCTACCGCCGGCGAATAATTATGTATTTAGAGTTCATTCAATCCCAAAACATCTGTCATGGTATAAAAGCCCGCTGGTTTGGCACTCAACCAAACAGCGGCCTTGACGGCGCCATTAGCAAACGTCATACGATCGGTCGCTTTGTGCGTTATCTCCACTCGTTCCCCAATATCAGCAAACATGGCTGTGTGCTCACCGACAATATCGCCAGCGCGAATTGTAGCAAAGCCGATCTCATCTTTAGTACGTTCACCTGTGATACCTTCTCGCGCATAGACAGCTACATCATTCAGCTTGTTGCCCATCGCACCAGCAATGGCTTCGCCCATCCCGATAGCGGTACCAGAAGGAGCATCAACTTTATGACGATGATGTGCTTCGACAATCTCAACATCACAGTAGTCGCCCATCACTTTGGCTGCTTTCTCAAGAAGCTTAAATACTAGGTTCACACCAACAGAGTAGTTAGGAGCCATGACAACAGGCACTTGCTTAGCGGCTTCGTCAATCAGTTCACGCTCTGCATCACTGAAACCAGTCGTCCCAATCACAATACTCTTTCCATGCTTCTTACACAGTTCAAGATTCGCCAACGTACTTACTGGGGCAGTAAAATCGATGATTACATCAAAATTATCGACGTCTTTAGCAAGATCATCCGTTAAGAACACATCGAATTTGCCTTCACCACAAAGTTCACCGATATCGACACCGACAAGTGAGGACTCAGGTCGTTCTGATCCCGCGCTCACTGTCGCCTCTGGGTTAAGGTGTGAAGCTTTAACCAAATTACGGCCCATTCGGCCTGCTGCTCCTGCGATTGCAATACGAACCATTGCGCTTTCTCTCCTTCTCTGGATAACGAGGTTTGCTCTCGTTCTCTCGTTTCGCTTAATCTGTTTAAACTAACAACATACCGTGGTTACCACAAGCAAGTTCATCAGGCTTAAGCGAACTCTTTTACGACACGCTCCAAGATAGGCACGTTCGCTTCAGGAAAGGCATAGTTACCCAATTCTCTTATCTCAACCCAGCGACCTTCTTGACCTTCTCGGCCGTAAGGCTCATTACTGAACTTAGATACCGTAATAAAATCAAACTTAAGTGATTTGTCTGGATAGTCATATTCCAAATGCTCGAAAAGGGCTTGCTCAGTAACTTCAATTCCTACTTCTTCTTCAAGTTCTCTTGCTAGAGCATGTTCAATACTTTCTCCTGACTCGACTTTCCCGCCGGGAAACTCCCAAAACCCGCCTTTATGCTTGTCGTCTGGACGCTTTGTAATAAAAATTTTTGATTTGTCTTGGTTAAAAATAATAGCCGCGACTATGTGAATTCTTTTCATAGGGGTTCCTAACTCTCAAGCCGTTACACTTCAACGGTCTTTGCATCTCTAAAACTATCCGATGCTATCAAAACTTATGAAATTCGACAGCCACAGAATTTGCTTAAAAAAAGAGCCGCCTAGGCGACTCTTTAAAAAATTATCTGACTAATACGTTAGTCGATCTTGCCGTGGCACTGTTTATACTTCTTACCACTACCACAAGGGCAAGGCTCATTGCGACCTACTTTACGTTCATCACGTACCATTGGCTGACTTGAACCTTCTTCAGATTCTTCACCTTCAGAAAGAGGGTTTTGTGCTGCTGCGTGTTGCGCTTGAGCACGACGAGCGGCCTCTTCAGCTTGCGCACGACGTTGCTCTTCCATACGTTCAACTTCTTCTTGTTGCTGAACTCGAACGCGAGATAGAACAGTAATCACATCAGTTTTCAGCGCTTCTAGTAGACCTTCAAACAGTTCAAACGATTCACGCTTGTATTCCTGTTTCGGGTTCTTCTGCGCATAGCCGCGTAAGTGAATACCCTGACGCAAGTGATCCATTGCTGCCAAGTGCTCTTTCCAAAGCGTATCCAGAGTTTGAAGCATAACCGATTTCTCGAAGTTACGAAGCACTTGCGCACCCACCACTTCCTCTTTCTCTTTGTACACTTCAACGGCTAGATTGATGATCTTCTCGCGTAGCGCCTCTTCGTAAAGCTTATCGTCTTCTTCAAGCCATTGCTTCACTGGCGCATCAAGATCGAAGTCTGCTTTCAAGCGCTCTTGCAGACCTTCAACGTCCCACATATCTTCTAGTGATTGTGGCGGGATGTACTCATCAATAACCGCGGTTAGCACATCTTCACGGTTTTGCTCGATCATACCGCTGATGTCTTCAACGTTCATCAATTCGTCGCGCAGCTCGTAGACAACCTTACGCTGATCGTTCGCCACATCATCGTATTCTAGTAGCTGCTTACGGATATCAAAGTTACGACCTTCCACTTTGCGCTGTGCTTTTTCAATTGAGCGAGAAAGCATTTTCGATTCAATAGCTTCACCTTCTTCCATACCACTTTGAATAAGGCTCGCCATACGATCAGAAGTGAAAATACGTAACAAAGAGTCTTCCATAGATAGGTAGAAGCGCGATGAACCCGCATCACCTTGACGACCAGAACGACCACGTAGCTGGTTATCAATACGGCGAGATTCGTGGCGCTCAGTACCAATGATGTGTAGACCACCAGCATCTAGTACTTGATCATGTACCACTTTCCACTCTGCTTTAATCGCATCGATTTGTTCTTGAGTTGGGTTCTCCAAAGCTTCCACTTTTGATTGCCAACTACCGCCAAGCACAATATCCGTACCACGACCGGCCATGTTGGTCGCGATAGTCACCGCACCAGGCATACCCGCTTCAGCGACAATTTCCGCTTCCTTCTCATGGAATTTTGCATTCAGTACGTTGTGTTTGATCTTAGCCTTCTTCAATGCGTTAGAAAGAAGTTCTGATTTTTCAATCGATACGGTACCAACCAATGTTGGCTGACCTTTCGCAACGCGCTCTTTGATATCTTCAATGATTGCAGCAAACTTCTCAGCTTCGGTGCGGTACACCACATCCGGCATATCGTTACGAATCATAGGTTTGTTGGTTGGGATAACCACCGTTTCCAAGCCATAAATAGATTGGAACTCAAACGCTTCAGTATCCGCAGTACCTGTCATACCAGACAGTTTTTCGTATAAGCGGAAGTAGTTCTGGAAGGTAATCGAAGCCAAAGTTTGGTTTTCGTTTTGAATCTTAACGCCTTCTTTCGCTTCTACTGCTTGGTGAAGACCTTCAGACCAACGACGACCTGGCATTGTACGACCAGTATGTTCATCAACAATTACTACTTCACCTTCGTCAGTAACGATGTAATCAACGTTGCGCTCAAACAACACATGAGCACGCAAAGCGGCATTCACGTGATGTAACATGCTGATGTTAGTCGGAGAGTAAAGTGTGTCACCCTCTTCCATAAGACCATTTTTCACCAACAGTTCTTCAACGTACTCTTGGCCCGTTTCTGTGAGGTATACTTGCTTTGATTTCTCATCAACAGTGTAGTGACCATCACCACGATATTCTTCAGAGTCTTCTTTGTCTTGCTTTTTAAGATGCGGGATCAAAAGGTTGATTCGGGTGTATAGCTCAGAGCTATCTTCAGCAGGACCAGAAATGATTAAAGGGGTACGAGCTTCATCAATTAGGATTGAGTCCACCTCATCGACAACTGCAAAGAAGCGTTCACGTTGTACGCGATCTTCGCTACGGAAAGCCATATTGTCACGAAGGTAGTCAAAACCAAATTCATTGTTCGTTCCGTACAAGATGTCAGCTTGGTACGCTTCTTTTTTCTCTTGAGGAGGCATGTTTGGCACGTTTACGCCAACAGTCATACCTAAAAATTCAAATAGAGGGCGGTTTGTCTCTGCATCACGTTTAGCTAGATAATCGTTCACTGTTACAATGTGAACGCCTTTACCAGCCAGGGCATTTAGGTAAGCAGGAAGCGTTGCCGTCAGCGTTTTACCTTCACCCGTACGCATTTCAGCGATTTGACCCGCATTTAGAACCATACCGCCGATAAGCTGGACGTCGAAGTGGCGCATACCGTAGACACGCTTAGATGCTTCACGAACCGTAGCAAAAGCTTCTGGAAGTAGTTTATCAAGAGTTTCACCTTTCTCTAGGCGCTCACGGAATTCAACCGTCTTTGCTTTTAACTCTTCATCACTTAGAGCCTCGAATGTTGGCTCATAGTTATTAATTTCTTTTACAATTTTTCTAAGGCGGCGCAGTGTTCGGTCGTTGCGACTGCCAATCACTTTTGTCAGTAGCTTAGTTATCATTTTTCGTGAATCTCTCTTTATTCAGACCGTTCCCGATCTACTCATAATGCCTTCAGTCTCTGCCAGTTTGGAACTAAGAATACTGAGATAAATCATTTATCAAAGATATTGAGTTCAAACATCCATATTTCAAGGCTAAGTTTTGAAACAATGTGGCTTAGTGTAAGGATTTTTAATCGATACAACCATAAATAGACGTATTTGTTTGAAGCACTCTGAAGTTTTTACTTAAAGTGGTGACTGATTAGCCGATATTGCATACCGCAATATGTGTAATCCATCCAGAGCAAACTTTGCTTTTTACCTTGCTACATTGTAAAACTGAAGCTAAAGACGTTAATGTAAACTATACCTTGATAGAAAGCTGCTCTAGAATAGCTATATCTCAACAAAATTAGATTTTACCTATGCGTGATCACCGTCCAACCTCGACTGAAGATGTTATTGCTGAGTCACAGTTCAAGCAGATTCAAGAACATGCTGGAGAAATCTTACAGCTTAACCAAGCTTTGCAAGAGGTCTTACCCATGGGGACGGCCGATCATTGCCGAGTAGCGAATGTTCGTAACGGCCATCTATTGATCGATGTCTCCAGTGCCGCGATCAAAATGAAGATCGATTACGATCGCCTCATGATCCTAAATAAACTTCGTACTCAAGGCTTTGCCAAGCTGATGAGCGTTGAAGTGAGGATCAATCCTTCACTATATAGAAACCGCTTTCAACAAGACGACAGACCTAAGCGTCCACCACTAACCGAATCTGCAGCAAAGTCATTAATGACGATTGCCGACATGGCGCCACCGAAAATTCAAGAGCGTTTAAAACGATTAGCCGATATGGCAGAAAAGGAAGATCGTAAGTGAACGTTATTTCAATATGCTGAAAGCTTGAATGTTATTGATAAATCCAGGATTAAAGCCAAATAGCAAAAAAACCAGGCATAAGCCTGGTTTTTTATTAATTCTAATGCCAAGTATTTACGCAAGCACCATATTTGGTTCTGCGAATGCTACTGGTGAGCCGACTTCTTCTTCGAATGTAGTCCACTCCCACGCTTCCTGATCTGCAAGAACAGCACGTAACAGTTGGTTATTTAAACCGTGGCCAGATTTAAAGGCACGGAATTCACCAATGATTGGGTGGCCACACATGTAAAGGTCACCAATCGCATCCAACACTTTGTGAGTCACAAACTCATTTTCAAAGCGTAGACCTTCTTCATTAAGAATACGGTAATCATCCAAAACGATAGCATTGTCAAAACTACCACCCAAAACTAGGTTTTGAGATTGTAGATATTCGATATCACGCATAAAGCCAAACGTACGTGCTCGAGAAATCTCACGAACAAAGCCTTTTGACGAGAAATCAAACAGCAAACGTTGCTCGTCTGATTCAATCGCTGGGTGATTAAACTCAATTTCGAAGTCCATACGAAAGCCGTTAAATGGTACAAATTCTGCCCATTTATCACCATCTTCAAAACGAACTGGCTTTTTGATACGGATGAAGCGTTTTGGCGCATTTTGCGTTTCGATACCTGCTTGTTGTAGCAAGTATACAAATGGGCTTGCACTACCATCCATGATCGGAATTTCAGGTGCGTCTACTTCGACAACAATGTTATCGATGCCCATACCAGCAAGTGCCGCATTCAAGTGCTCAACAGTTGAAATACGCACACCTTCATCGTTTACCAATGCAGTACAAAGCATGGTGTCACGAACCGAAGCTGGATCAGCTGGAAAATCTACAGGTGGATTTACATCTGTACGACGGTAAATGATACCTGTATTTGCAGCAGCCGGGCGCAGAGTAAGTGTGACTTTACGACCAGAGTGGAGACCCACACCAGTTGTTTTCACTATTTCTTTCAGAGTACGTTGTCTGATCATCTGCTTGCCTCTCAAAAATTTGCTACAAAACACGGCCGTCTGTAACGTCGACCGTGAATGCTACCATAATTTTGAGCCATGTCAAATTTATGGGTTAAAGATTAATCAGCCTGACGACGCAAAAATGCCGGTATATCTAAATAACCACTTTCCTTTTCTTGCTTTGGAGCCGCAGAACTTTGGCTCGACGAAGCTGGAGAAGAAGGAGCAGTGTTTGTCGGCTGAGGAGTTACCTGTGGCTTCTCTTGCACTTGATTATTTTGCAAGGTCTGTGCCGGTTTTTCTTCAGCTTGCGTTGCCGCTGCTTGTTGCTGTGGTTGAGCTTGCGGCGTCGGTGCCACTTTAGCTTTACCACCCGCAACTAGCGTGATATCTGGCTTTTTCTCATTACCAATACCTGTCGCTACAACTGTTACGCGGATTTCGTCAGTCATATCAGGGTCTAGAGAAGTACCGATAACAACAGTCGCATTGTCAGAAGCGAATGCCTTCACTGTATTACCAACCGTCTCAAACTCGTCAAGACGCATATCCAGACCAGCAGTAATATTGACAAGAACACCACGAGCGCCCGCTAGATCGATGTCTTCCAGAAGTGGGCTAGAAATTGCCATTTCAGCCGCTTCTTCAGCACGGTCTTCACCTTTGGCGATGCCGCTACCCATCATTGCGTGACCCATTTCAGACATTACAGTTCTTACGTCCGCAAAGTCGACGTTGATCATGCCAGGGCGAGTAATTAGCTCAGCAATACCTTGAACGGCATTCTTAAGAACATCGTTAGCGCTTGCAAAAGCTTCTAGTAGTGTTACACCACGACCAAGTACTTTAAGTAGCTTTTCGTTTGGAATCGTGATCAAAGAGTCAACATGCTTAGAGAGCTCATCGATACCTTGCTCAGCAAATGCCAAACGCTTTTTACCTTCAAAACTAAACGGTTTAGTTACTACCGCTACTGTTAGAATGCCAAGCTCTTTAGCCACTTCAGCAATAACAGGCGCTGCACCAGTACCGGTACCGCCACCCATACCAGCTGCGATAAACACCATATCGGCGCCAGTCAGGGAATCTTTAATTCGATCTCTGTCTTCGAGAGCTGCGTCACGGCCAACCTGTGGATTAGCACCTGCACCCAGACCTTTAGTGATATCACCACCGATCTGAATTACATTGCCAACGCTTGTCTTACGAAGTGCTTGCGCATCAGTGTTGACGCTGATGAATTCCACACCTTCGATGGATTCACGCACCATGTGTTCAACGGCGTTACCACCGCCGCCACCAACCCCAACGACCTTGATTACTGCATCGTCAGACATTTCCATCATCGGTTCAAACATGTGTTGTCTCCGTTTATCCTGCAACTCAGGTTAAAACTCTTTTTGTATCCAGTTACGCAATTTATCGAAAAAGCCAGTTACAGATGAGCGTTTAGGTTCATTATAATCGCTATCGTCGCTAGACTGCATGTCTCTTGCGTAATGAAGTAATCCAACTGCCGTAGAATGGTACGGCTCTTTTACATAGTCAGTTAATCCGCTGACTTCGAGCGGTTTGCCGACCCTTACTTGATTGCGGAATACGCGTTCCGCACATTCTACCACTCCGTCCATTTGCGCAGCACCGCCGGTGAGTACAACTCCCGCAGCCAGATGGTGCTTGATACCCTCTTCGCGCAATTTTGCTTGTACAGAGTCGATAGTTTGGTTAACCAGTCCCATAAGCTCAGAGTAGCGTGGCTCAATCACTTCTGACAACGTTTGACGTTGCAGGCTACGTGATGGTCGTCCACCTACGCTTGGTACATTAACCGTGTCATCCTTACTGACCAGTTCACTCAAAGCACAGCCATATTTGACTTTTATTTCTTCAGCATCGCTCACTGGCGTGCCAAAAGCAAAAGCAATATCACTGGTTACAGCATTTCCTGCGTACGAAAATACTTCTGTGTGACGTAACGCACCGCCAGTCCAGATGGCCACATCCATCGTGCCGGCGCCAATATCAACCACACAAACTCCAAGCTCTCTTTCATCCTCGGTGATTACTGCATTACTAGCAGCAAGCCCAGAAAATACGAGTTGTTCTACTTTAAGGCCGCAGCGTTCTACCGCCTTAATAATGTTGCGTGCCATGTCATTATGGCATGAGATAAGGTGGACACTCACTTCCATTCTTACCCCAGATAAACCAAGCGGATTTTTGATTCCTTCTTGGTAATCAATGGTGAACTCTTGCGGGATCACATGAAGAATTCGCTGTTCATCACCGATTTTAATCGATTTTGCGGTATGGATAGCGCGATCCATGTCTTCTTGAGACACCTCTTCATCAGAAATCGTGCCCATACCTTTTTCAATTCGGCTTGCGATATGCTTACCAGACAACGAAATGAAGACTCGGCTGATCTGGCACTCTGCCATTAATTCAGCTTGATCAATTGCACGTTGTACTGATTTTACAACCGACTCCAAATCATTCACGCCACCTTTATCCATGCCGCGTGAGGGGCTACTACCTGCGCCAATAATATTAATTTGACCGTCTGGTAAAACCTCACCCACTAGAGCCGATACGGTTGCAGTGCCTATATCAAGACCAACAATAATGTTGTCATCAGCGGCCTTAGTCATCTGTACTCTCTTCTAACTCTTGTTCAGGGAACCAACCAACTGCGGCTCCTGTATCGTACCTAAGATCGATATAACTGATTCTTTGCGTGTCACTGCCAAGCTTGTTATAGAGCTTAAAAAAGCGCTCTATACGCTCAAGAAGAGACTCTTTACCGAGCTCTAATCGAATACCGTTATCAAGGATGATTTGCCAAGCTCGTCGCTCGTTTAATACCAGAGACGATATCGCTAAACCCAATTGCTGAAACTTAGGACTCAAATCACGGTAAGTCTGTAAGACTTCCGGCCCGCTATCTTTGGGTCCGTACAGCTTCACTTTTTCTTCTTGCAACAGAGCAACATCTCCATCAAAAACGAACCCGTTTTTATCTAACAGTTCGTTGCCATTCCAAATGGCTTCTGGTTGATGCTCCGTCAAAAAAACTTTTACTGTATCCGGCCACTGCTTTCGGATTGCGGCATGCGCTACCCATGGCAGAGCTTCGACACTTTGCTGTAATACATCAATATCCTGGGACATAAATGTACCGATGTGATCAATTCGACTAAATGCAGCCTGCACATCGTCAGCTTGGACATACTCCAGTTTCCCCTGAAGTACTATTTTGGAGAGAGGTAACCTTTGGTCATCCCACATCCAACTGATCGCCGCGTACAAAACAGAACTAATTAAAGTCACAACCACAACGAAAAATAACGCACCCAAGATTTTTTCTTGGCGACCACGGTTGTTACCCGTGTTTGGTCGCTCGTCATTCAGTGCAATATTCAACAACGTCTTCGTTTCCTGACTTTTGTCGTGTACTTTTTACCCATATAATTACGCAGAGGTAAAAGTCTTGACTTTAACCTTGGGATTATACTGAGCTCTTGTAAACTATCAAACACTGATAGCAATAAATCACAATGATATTGACGCAAAATCGAGATCTGAGTCTTTATCTGTCCTTCGCGTCAACAATATGTGTCAGCCAAGCATCTTGTTTATATTCAATTTAAGACCTGCCAGCTGTTTCGCCACTTTACCAATATCACCCGCACCTTGCGTTAAGATTAGGTCGCCGTCTTGTATAACGTTAGCTAAAACTGAAGGTAATTGCTCGATTTCTGGAACAAAAATCGGATCTACCTTGCCTCGGCTGCGAATTGTGCGACATAAAGCGCGCCCATCAGCCCCTGCAATCGGCTTTTCACCCGCTGCGTAAACATCCAGCATGATCAATACATCTACCTGTTCAAGCACATTCGCGAAATCATCGTATAAATCACGAGTACGGCTATAACGGTGCGGTTGGAAAATCATCACCAAACGCTTGTCTTGCCAACCACTGCGTGCTGCATTAATGGTTACATCCACTTCTGTGGGATGATGGCCGTAATCATCAACAAGCATTGCATGGCCGTTGCCAGTATCAAACTCGCCAAGGTGATCAAAACGTCTTCCCGTACCTTGCGTACCAGCCATTGCCTTTAGGATCGCATCGTCTTCAATGTCATCTTCAGTAGCAACCGCAATCGCAGCAGACGCATTCAATGCATTGTGACGACCTGGAATATTCAGCGTGATATCTAAGTTAGCTCGCCCTTTACGTACTACCGTAAATTTGCCTTGCTGCCCCTCTTGACGATAATCTTCAATACGTACGTCGGCATCTTCAGAAAAACCGTAAGTTATCACTTGACGACTAATACGTGGGATTAACTCTCGAACCACAGGATCGTCAATGCAAACAATTGCTTGGCCGTAAAACGGTAGATTATGAAGGAAGTCGATGAAGGTTTGCTTTAAGGTTTCAAAGTCACCACCATAGGTATCCATATGATCGGCTTCGATATTGGTAACAATGCTCACCATTGGTTGCAAGTGCAGGAATGACGCGTCACTTTCATCTGCCTCTGCAATTAGAATACGACTCGAGCCTAGACGCGCATTTGTACCTGCGCTTTTCACCAAACCGCCATTCACAAACGTTGGATCAAGACCGGCTTCAGAATAGATTTGAGTAACAAGAGCGGTCGTCGTGGTTTTACCGTGTGTACCCGCAACGGCAATACCGTGACGGAATCGCATCAATTCAGCCAACATCTCTGCGCGGCGTACAATAGGGATGCGTAATTCACGTGCCGCCATCACTTCTGGGTTTTCTTCGTTGATCGCCGTTGACACAACAACCACACTGGCTTTTTCTACATTACTGGCTTGATGACCGATAAATACCGTCGCACCTTTTGATACCAAACGCTCTGTCACAGCGTTCTCTGATAGATCAGAACCTGTGATTTGATAGCCTTCGTTCAACAGCACTTCTGCAATGCCGCTCATGCCCGCACCACCAATACCGATGAAGTGGATGGATTTCACGCGGCGCATCTCTGGCACCATTGCGCGAATCTGAGCTAAGTCTTGTGTATGTTGGATTGTCATCAATTCTATTCTCAATAATTCGGTTAACGCTTTTCGGTCAAAGCGACAATGGCTTGTGCGACAACTCGGTCAGCATTCAATTTTGCAGCGCCACGCGCTTGCTCAGCCATTGTAAGTAAAGCTTGGCGATCCAATTGTTGGATCTGCTGAGTCAGAGACTCAACGGTTAAATCTGGTTGTTCAATCATTTTCGCCGCGCCGCAATCCACCAAGAGGTCTGCATTAAGTGCTTGCTGGCGGTCTTTGTGCATTAATGGAACAAAAATAGCGCCTACACCTGCCGCCGAGACTTCAGATACGGTTAACGCTCCAGAGCGACAAACTAAAAGGTCAGCCCATGCGTAAGCTTCTGCCACGTCATCAATGAATTCCATTACTTCTGCATTTACCACACCATTAGCTTGGTATGCTGCATTCACTTCTTCGGCAGCACCTTTACCCGCTTGATGACGAATACAGTAATCTTCGCCCAATTTCGACATCACGTCTGGCAGAGTTTGGTTAAGAATACGTGCGCCTTGGCTGCCACCCATCACCAAAATGCGAATTGGACCTTGGCGCTCTTGCATGCGCTCAGTTGGCGCTGCTAATTGAGTCACGTCTTCACGAACTGGGTTCCCAACCACTTCGGCATTTGGAAAAGCGCCGGGGAAAGCCTGAAAAACCTTCTTAGCGATTTTCGATAACCATTGGTTCGTTAAACCTGCTACTGCATTTTGTTCATGCAGAACAACAGGAATGCCACTCATCCAAGCGGCAATACCGCCCGGGCCGCTAACATAACCGCCCATACCAAGCACTGCGTCTGGCTGCCAGCGTTTCATGTGAGCACGAGCCTGCATAATGGCATTGATAATTTGAAATGGTGCTGCAAGAAGACGTTTAACGCCTTGACCTCGTAACCCTTTCACTTTGATAAAGTCGATTTCAATGCCATGTTTTGGCACCAAATCCGCTTCCATTCGATCCGCCGTACCTAACCAACGGATCTCCCAACCTTGTTCTTGAAGCTGTTTTGCTACCGCCAAACCTGGGAATACGTGACCGCCAGTACCACCAGCCATCACCATCAAACGTTTATTTTGTTTCATTAGCTTGTTGTTCTGATTGTTGTTGCTCGCGTTTCAAGCGGCATTCGTAATCGATACGCAGTAATATGGACACTGCGACGGACATAATTATTAGACTAGAACCACCATAACTGATGAGTGGAAGTGTTAAACCTTTAGTTGGAACAATACCGGCGGCGGCTCCAACATTAACCAAGGTTTGAAACGCAAACCAAATACCAATTCCGAAAGCCAGATAACCTCCGAACATTTCGCCTTCTTCAAATGCACGCTTGCCGATGTAAACCGCTTTTAGCACCAAGCTAAAAATCAGCATTAAGACCAGCACTACGCCTACGAAACCAAGCTCTTCAGCAAGTACGGCAAACACAAAGTCGGTATGCGCTTCCGGTAGATATTCCAGTTTTTGAATTGAATTACCGAGACCTTGTCCGAACCATTCACCACGACCAAACGCCATCAAAGACTGAGTCAACTGATAGCCACTACCAAACGGGTCTTCCCACGGGTCAAGGAAGGAGGTTACACGTCGCATACGGTATGGCTCGACGAGAATCAAACCAACGACAGCACCGATACCTGCCACCATCAAGGCGAGAAACTGGGTTAGTTTTGCACCTGCGATAAAAAGCATGCCAAACAGCGTGACCAGCATCACGACCACCGTCCCCAAGTCTGGCTGACCAAGTAGTAATACTGCGAAGAAGGCAAACACCATGATTGGCTTCATAAAGCCACCAAAGAACGTTTGTCGTACTTCGTCTTGCTTTCGAACTAAGTAACCAGACATGAAGATAAACAGCGATAGCTTCGCGACCTCCGCTGGCTGAAGGTTAAACAGCCCGAGGGGAATCCAACGAGACGCACCATTAACCGACTTACCCGCCAAAAGCACGATGATCAACAGTGCGAAAGAAGCCCAAAGTAAGTAATGGCTCTTCTTAAACCACTCTTGCAAAGGCACTTGCAAAATAACAGCGGAGGTCCCTAACGCCAGCACGAGAAACGTCGCATGACGAAACATAAAGTGGAACGGCTGTTCCGTTAATCGAGAGCTGATTGGAAATGATGCAGAGGTTACCATGACCAAACCAGTCAACATCAAACCCAGTGCAATCCACACTAACTGACGATCAAACATCGCCTCTGGGGCTGGATGCTTGAGCCAATTGCCAATACTGCGTTTAACGTTACCTAAACCCACGAAGTGTGTAACCTTTAATTATGCATATTTCTGAGCAAGAGCAGCGAAAGCATCACCTCTTGCCATAAAGTTGTCGAATTGATCAAAGCTAGCACATGCAGGAGACAGCATCACCATATCACCTGGTTTTAACTGCGAAGATACTTGTTGAATCACATCTTCCATAGTGTCGAAACGTATTGCAGATTCATGCAGTGGCATAAATTCATCGCCATCAGCGCCAAAGCAACACAGTTGCAAGTTAAGCGTCGCGAAGATCGGCTTTAATGGCGAGAAGTCAGCACCTTTGCCAACACCACCAACGAGTAAGTAGAGCTTGCCTGTCGATTCCAAACCAGATAGCGCAGCCATAGTGCTGGCAATATTAGTTGCTTTAGAGTCATTCACCCATTTGACGCCTTGATTATCCGCAACCACCTGGCATCGGTGTGTCAGTCCCGTGTAATTTTTAAGTGCATTCAATGCTTTGTGATAGTTTACGTCCGCAGCTTTTAATAGCGCTAAAACAACCAGAGCGTTAGATAAGTTGTGCTTACCAACCAACTTAAGCTCATCACTTGCGACAACTCGTTGACCGTGATCGAGCAGCCAAGTACGGTTGCCATCCACCTCGAGACCAAAGTCCTGATTGTCGCTGCCAAATGTCACCAATGGCATCTCTGCGTCTGGGAAGGTGTCTTGATCATCACGGTTCACGACCGCAAGAGCAGCATGGTTAAAAATACGCAACTTGGCTTGTCGATAGTCAGACATGCCTTGATAACGATCCATATGATCTTCAGAAAGATTCAGAAACGCAGCGGCTTTGAGCTTTAAGCTTGACGTCGTTTCTAACTGGAAGCTCGAGAGTTCGAGTACATATAGGTCTGCGTCTTGTTCTAACAAATCCAGAGCAGGCACACCGATGTTACCACCAACGCCAACATCCAAACCTGCAGCCTTAGCCATCACACCTGTGAGGTCGGTTACTGTGCTCTTACCGTTTGAGCCCGTAATCGCAATCACCGGTTTCTGCACCGCCCAAGCGAATAACTCGATATCACCTACTACTGCCGTACCTTTTGCTAATACGGCTTGGATCTCTGGTGTCGCTAGCGCAATACCAGGGTTGGTCACGATAAGATCCGCGTCAGAAAGCCAGTCTGTATTCCAACCACCACTATGTAGTTGAACACTTTCCGGCAAGCGCTCTGCACCTGGAGGGTTTACACGAGTATCAATGACTTTGACCACAAGTTGTGGCTGATTTTTTCTTAGGTGTTTAACGACAGAGAGCCCGGTAATACCGAGCCCTACGACGACAACACTATGTATGTTTTGCCAACGTTCCATATTTGATCACACTGTAAATCTTATTCTTGGAAAGTGCGATTAACGCACTTTCAATGTCGCAAGACCAATCAGAACAAGAACCATAGAAATAATCCAGAAGCGCACGATTACGCGAGGTTCTGGCCAACCTTTCAATTCGTAGTGGTGGTGAATTGGTGCCATACGGAAAATGCGCTGACCACGTAATTTGTAAGAACCTACCTGCAGGATGACTGATAGCGTTTCCATTACAAATACGCCACCCATGATCACTAACACCAACTCTTGACGAACTAGAACAGCAATGGTGCCCAATGCACCGCCAAGCGCTAGTGAACCTACATCGCCCATGAACACTTGTGCTGGGTAAGTGTTAAACCACAAGAAACCAAGGCCTGCACCTACGATTGCTGTACATACGACAACTAACTCAGAAGCATGCGGTAAGTATGGTATATGAAGGTATTCAGAGAAGTTAACGTTACCGGTCGCCCATGCAATAACCGCGAAGCCTGCTGCAACAAGAACCGTTGGCATGATTGCCAAACCGTCTAGACCATCAGTCAGGTTAACCGCGTTACTTGTACCTACAATGACAAAGTAAGTCAGAATGATATACATCAAACCAAGCTGCGGCATGATGTCTTTAAAGAATGGCACCACTAGCTGAGTTGCTGCTGTGTCTTTACCGTAAGCATACAATGCGAAAGCGACGACAAACGCGATCAACGACTGCCAGAAGTACTTCCAACGCGCGATCAAGCCATCGGTATTTTTGCGTACCACTTTACGATAATCATCAACAAATCCGACCGCACCGTAGCCAAGTAAGACTGTCAGTACCGCCCATACGTAAGGGTTGGATAAGTCTGTCCATAGCAAAATCGTGATTGAGATGGCCGCTAAGATCATGATACCGCCCATTGTTGGGGTACCACGCTTACTAAAGTGAGATTCAGGACCTTCGTTACGCACTACCTGACCAATTTGCAGCATTTGCAAACGCTTGATCATGATTGGTCCCATCCATAATGACAGACCTAGAGCGGTTAATACGCTTAGGATTGCTCGAAAAGACAAGTATTCAAACAATCGGAAAAAAGACAGGTATGGCTGTAGCAGCTCGGCAAGCCAAATAATCATTAATAATACTCCTTCAAAGCAGCAGCGACTTCAAACATACGTGCACCGTTCGCTCCTTTCACCAACATCGTATGGCTTTCAGGAACGGCTTGGTCTAGATGCTGCTTGATGTATTCAATTATCTCTTGGTGCGTCTCAAAATGAATGCCTTGGCAAAGATCACTGATCACCTTGGCGTCTGCACCATATGTGAGAACATGTTCAAATTTTTGTGGGGCAGCATGTTCCCCGACTTGACGATGAAGTGCAAGACTTTCCTCGCCCAATTCCGCCATATTACCTAAAATCAGCCAGCGTTGACCTGGGAAAGCGGCCAATAAATCAACTGCCGCTTTCATGGCTGGCACGCTCGCGTTGTAGCTGTCGTCAATCAATTTTATCTTTTCGCTCAGCGCTTCAACCTCGACGCGACCTTTCACTTTGTTCAAATGTTTAAGGCCAGCACGAACCTCTTCTAATGTGGCGCCCATTTGTAACGCAATAATAGAAGCAGCGATCGCATTCGCAACGTTGTGTTGACCTATAATACCCAGAGACAGTTCAATTTCTTGTGAGCTTGCTGCGATATGTAAGTCAAAGCTTGCTTCACCTGCGGCGTTCAATACGATGTTAGAAGCGAAGAAGTCTGCATCAGTATTACTTTGTGAAAAAGTAATGACTTTCTTATTCTTATCTGCTAACACTTCATCCCACTTAGCTTCACCATTGCTGTCTAGGTTAACAATCGCAATACCACCAGCTGAAAGGCCTTGGTAGATTTCACCTTTGGCTTGTTTCACGCCATCGATAGAACCAAAGCCTTCAAGGTGAGCGGCAGCTACATTGTTCACTAACGCGATATCTGGTTTTACTAACTGAGTCGTGTAAGCAATTTCACCTATATGGTTAGCACCAAGCTCAATCACGGCATAATCATCATCCTGCTGTGAGCGCAATAATGTCAACGGAACACCAATATCATTATTGAAGTTACCCGCCGTGAATAGCACTTTGCCTTTCAATTGCAGGATACTCGCAACCATTTCTTTTACGGTCGTTTTACCGCAACTTCCGGTGATGGCAACGGTAGGTGTTTGGCATGCTTGATGCACCCAAGAAGCAAACTCACCCAATGCAAGTTTGGTATCCGACACCACAATTTGCGGCACATTCACATCTAAGCGTTTTTCCACGAGTAAAGCACCGGCACCTGCATCTACCGCTTGTTGGCAAAAGTTGTGCGCATCAAAGCGCTCCCCTACTAACGCCACAAATAGAGCCCCACGCTCAATCGCTCGTGTATCAGTAGAAACCGCGTCGATAAGTAGATCGTCGCCGAATCGCTCGCCACGAGTGATGTCTGCAATTTGAGATAACGTTACTTTGATCATGAGGTCAATCCTAAAAGTTGCATTGCGGACTCGCGGTCGGAGTAATGAATCGTTTCGCCATTACGAATCTGATAATCTTCATGACCCTTCCCAGCTAACAAGATAATGTCGTTTGGCGAAGCATTTTCAATGGCATAAGACAGTGCTTTGAAGCGGTCATGCTGAACAATCGCTTCAGCAGGTTTTGACAGCCCAGCTAACATGTCTTTCACAATCTGAACCGGGTCTTCGCTGCGTGGGTTATCGTCAGTCAACACCACTCTGTCGCCTAGACGCTCTGCAATTTCCGCCATCATTGGGCGCTTACCTGCATCGCGATCGCCACCGCAGCCAAAAATAGCCCACAGCTGGCCTTCACAATGAACTCGTAAAGCTTGCAGCGCTTTTTCTAAAGCATCAGGAGTATGGGCATAATCAACCACGACTTTGGCACGATCCTCAGTTTGGAATAACTCCATTCGGCCGAGTACAGGTTGCAGTTGACCTGCGGTTTCGAGTAACGCTTGTTTCTCTTTACCTAAGCTTAATAAGGTCGCAAAAGCGAGCATTAAGTTGGTTGCATTAAACTCACCAATCAATGGCGCGTGCAATTCACCTGAACCAAATTTACCATCGAACTTAATAGTAATCCCTGACTCCGCGTAACTGACTTCCGTCGCCCAAATTGCGCTTTCAAATTCAGTGTTCGGTTTGAGCGAAACAGCGACCGCATTACTTAACTGCGACGCCCATTGATGACCTACTTCATCATCAACATTGATAATGGCACGTTCACATTGGTGTTGCGTGAACAACCCAAGCTTTGCATTGGCATACTCTTCCATCGTGCCATGGTAATCAAGATGGTCACGACTTAAGTTAGTAAACACGCCCGCCGCAAATGATAATGCTTTGACACGACCTTGCGTCAGGCCATGGGAAGATACTTCTAGCGCGGTGTATGTGGCTTGTTGATTTGCGAGAGAGGAGAGCGTTTTCTGAATTTCAACGGCATTCCCCGTTGTATTCGCAGCTTGTTGCAAGTTATTGAGGAAGCCATTTCCTGTTGTTCCCATTACCGCCGCTTTATGGTCAAGCAGTTCTAGCCATTGCGCTATTAACTGGGTAATGGTGGTTTTGCCGTTGGTGCCGGTGACACCAATCAAATCCATATCAGGGTAAGCATAAAGCTTTCCAGCAATTGCGGATAAACGTTGGTCCAACCTATCAATGTAAATGACGGGAACATCATCAATGATTTCCACCGTACCATGTGTTTTGACATCGCAGGCTTGCGCCAGGGCTGCATTTGCACCTTGCTCAATTGCAGAGGCAATGAATTTACGCCCATCCACAACATGGCCAATCACTGCTACAAACGTGGTTCCAGGTTGAACTCTTCGGCTGTCGAGCTCCAATTCAGAAACAAGAACGGACGATAAGCTAGGGCAATCCACCCAAGGGGAAAGCAGCACGTCCATACTGATGGCTTTAGTCATATTTGTTCTCCGAGCTTTGGCTCAGGTTTTCTTAATTTTGTTTGCTCAGTAAACCACAGGGCTTACTGTTGGAATTTGTTTTCGTCAGGTGCAACATTGAGTATTTGTAGCGCGCCTTTCATGATTTCAGAGAAGACAGGAGACGCTACCGAACCACCATAGTAGTCATCGCCTTGAGGCTCGTTTACGATCACTACTAAAGCAATTCGCGGATCGCTAACCGGAGCAAGCCCAGCCGTGTAGGTGATGTACTCGTCGCTGTACCCACCGGCAGAAGCTTTACGTGATGTACCCGTTTTCGCTCCTACTCGATAACCAGGAACTGCCGCTCTGCGAGCCGAGCCCCCTTTTTGAGTTACGGTTTCCAACATGTCTAATACTTGACGCGCATACTTCGCACTCACCACTTGGCGTGACATGTCATGATCATTGCTTTCGATAATATGAATAGGCTCGTATTTGCCAAGGTTTCCAAGCGTCGCATAAGCATGGGCTAGCTGGATTGGTGTAATTGATAGACCATAACCAAACGCAATCGTGGCGCGCTCAATTGGCGACCAACGAGTTCGTGTAGGAAAAATACCCGTCACTTCCCCAACTAGGTTTAGGCCAGAAAGCTCACCAAAACCCACTGAACTGTACAGCCCAAGAAGCGCCTCTACCGGCATTTGCATTGCTAGCTTCGTCACACCGATATTACTCGACTTTTTAAGGATCGTGGTCAAGCTCGCTTTACCTACGCGAGAGACATCTCTGACTCGACTACCACCTAAACGTAGGACACCATTACCGGTATCTACGATAGTATCTTTATCGGCTATCCCATTTTCTAAGGCGGCTAAAATAACGAAAGGCTTAATGGTCGAACCGGGCTCCATTGAGTCCGTGATCACTCGGTTACGCATTTGATAGCTTTGCCAATCGCTACGATTGTTAGGGTTGTAAGAAGGAGCATTAACCATGGCCAATACGGCGCCCGTTTTTACATCCAACATGACAACGGAACCTGAAGTGGCGCGGTGGTCCGCAACGGCTTGCTTAATCGCACGATACGCAATCGCCTGTAGGCGCTGATCGATGGTTAACTGAAGTGATTTACCTTCTTGCTTGTCTTGCCAAGCAATGTTTTCCACAACACGACCATAGCGATCTTTACGAATAGTTTTCTTACCCGCCGCGCCAGTGAGCCACTCATCGTAGCTACGCTCCACACCTTCTAGGCCATGCCCGTCAATGCCTGTTACACCGACTAAGTGAGCACTAACCTCACCTGCAGGATAATAACGACGAGATTCCGACTTAAGGCCAACACCTGGCAGCTTTAGCTCACGAATATAGTTCGCCATGGCCGGACTGACCTGGCGCTGCAAGTAGATAAAGCGACGTTTTTCATTGCGCTTAATTTTGTCTATTAACCCTTGTCGGTCAATACCAAGAACATCCGCTAATGCATGCCAACTTTTGGTCTGGCTTAACGCGTTTTCTTTAAATATAGTGGCAGGATCTGCCCAAACCGCCTCAACCGGCACACTGACAGCAAGCGGCTCACCATTTCGATCCGAAATAATACCGCGAGCAGAAGGAATGGATTTAACACGAACCGAACGTAGGTCACCTTGTTTAATCAGGTTATCTGGCTCAATGATTTGGATGTAGGCTACGCGTGCCACCAAAAGGGCAAATGCACAAAAAACAAAAAACAGTAATAGATGGAAGCGCCAACGAATCAAGAAAGATTCTTCGACCGCCACTTTGACTGCTTTGTTATCGGTTTTCTTATCCCCCGTAGCCGCTTTCTCTTTTGCTACAGGTTTACGCTTATTGGCTTGTTTCGTGTTGGATTTTTTTCTAATCATTTGAGCGTGACAACCACTTCTTTATCGCCATCAGGTCGTTTCATTTCAAGTTCTTTTTTGGCAAGGTCTTGAACACGACTGTGTTCCGCGAGGGCAGTTTCTTCCAACATTAAGTTACGCCATTCGCTATCTAACCGTTCTCGTTCAACCAACGTGTGATCTTTCTCAGTGATCGCTTGACGCGCATGGTGGGTAGCAAATACCACTCCCATTGCCGATGCCACGATCAATAGCAACAACAGTAATGGCCAGCGACCAACGGTGAGGAGATCCGTTGCAATCAACTTAGCAAGATTAGGAGTGGATTTCGTCATAATAATTAAAGCTTTTCTGCAATTCTTAACACAGAGCTGCGCGAACGAGGGTTCATTTCAATTTCTTGTTTGCTTGGCTTAATCGCTTTGCTCACCGCTTTCATATTCGCACTACCAAGAGCACGAATTTGCTCTTCCGTCATTGGAATACCGTGTGGCACTTCAGGCCCTTTGCTCTCTTTACGGATAAAACGTTTGACCATACGATCTTCCAGAGAGTGGAAGCTAATCACAGATAAACGGCCTTCAGGAGCCAGAATGCTCGCCGCGCCTTTAAGTGCCGTATCAATTTCTTCTAACTCACTGTTGATGTAAATACGAAAAGCCTGGAAAGCACGAGTCGCAGGGTGTTTTTTCTCTTTAAAACTTTTCGGTGCGGCATCTGAAATCAATTTTGCCAGCTGACCTGTGCGAACCATTGGCTCATTTTCTTCATCTTCACGGTAGGCAACAATCGCTTTTGCAATACGGCGCGCATGTTTATCTTCCCCAAACTCGCGAATGACCCAAGTGATATCATCGAGGTCTGCTTCCATCAACCATTGAGATACTGGAACACCTGATGTCGGGTCCATACGCATATCTAGCGGACCGTCTTTCATAAAGCTAAAGCCACGCTCTGCGTCGTCTAACTGAGGAGAAGAAACGCCTAAATCCAGCAGAACACCATCCACTTTTCCAACTAGCCCATACTCTTCAGCATACTCAGCAATACCAGAAAATGGACCATGAATAATGGTGAAGCGAGGGTCATTGATTTTTCCTGCCTCAGCGATCGCTTGAGGGTCACGGTCGATACTGTACAGTCGGCCATTTTCACCGAGTTTAGATAGAATTGTCCGGCTGTGACCGCCACGGCCAAATGTTCCATCAATATAGACGCCGTCTGGTTTGATAGCTAAGCCATCAATGGATTCATTTAATAACACGGAAATATGTTGGAAGGTTTCGGTCATAGCTTTCTCGTTGAATGATCTTGAAGCGATTCTTTAGTGTACTGATTTCCTACATCATCGCCACCACAAGTCTAAAGTTAGACGTGATTTACGCCAAGTTTATTGGTAATGACATAGTTTGCGTCAATTAAATGCAAAAAACCCATCACTACCGAAGTAGAGATGGGTCTCGAATAGGTGGAGCCGACACATAAGCCGGGTTCTGTTCCGCTTGCGCGGCGGTAGCCATTCGTCTAGGCCAGCAATCACTCACTGGCTCGAGCAACCTACCCGCCTCCTTACGCGAGCAACGCAATGTGGAGGCCTATTTGGTCTTGCTTCAGGTGGAGTTTACCCTGCTACGAACTATTGCTAGTCGTCCGGTGCGCTCTTACCGCACCCTTTCACCCTTACCTGTACCCTTACGGGCCATCGGCGGTCTTCTCTCTGCTGCACTTGTCGTAGGCTTGCGCCCCCCAGGCGTTACCTGGCACCTTGCTCTATGAAGCCCGGACTTTCCTCCCCTTTGTCAGTCTCCCGAAGGACGTCAACGTCAGTCTCCCAAAGGGACTTCGACGTCAGTCTCCCGAAGGACATCAACAAAGCAGCGACTACCCAGTCAGCTCCGAGGGCGGATTGTATAGAGTTCTCACTTCAGAGTCTAGTTAGATCACAGATATGATGAAATGAATGCACTAAGTGATGACTTTTTAGTCAACGTGCCAAAAATAGATAATAAAAAGGCCGATGCCTAAACATCAGCCCTCATTGACCATTTATCTCGCTAGCGGCACTTAGTCTAAGTTTTCTAAGCCCCATTTATATAGCGCATTCTTCTTCAAGTTATGTATTTCTGCCACCAAAGCAGCTGCTTTTTTTAAAGGCAGCTCTTTGGTCAAAATCCCTAACGTGCGTAAAGCATCTTCAGGTAGTGAGTCGTCTGTTGTTTCACGATGGCCATGTACCAACAATACCATTTCACCACGCTGTTGGTTATCGTCACTTTTCACCCATTCAATCAGCTCACCTAACGGCATGCCTTGAATGGTTTCAAAGGTTTTTGTTAGCTCTCTTGCCAACACAACTTCTCTATCTGGGCCAAGAACGTCTAACATGTCTTGTAGAGAGTCTAAAATACGGTGCGGTGACTCGTAAAAAATACACGTACGCTCTACCGAAGCAATCTCTAGGAATTTATCCTTACGACCTTTGCTTTTCGGTGGTAAAAAACCTTCGAAGCTAAAGCGATCCGATGGCAAGCCAGAGGCACTTAACGCCGTAATGACCGCACAGGCACCTGGAAGAGGCACAACTCTAACGCCCGCTTGACGACATTTTGTCACCAAATGGTATCCTGGGTCGCTGATAAGTGGCGTACCAGCGTCAGAAACTAATGCGATAGACTGACCGGAAAGCAGCTTTTCTACCAAAACTTGTGCTTTTTGCTGCTCATTGTGGTCATGTAGAGCAAAAGTTTTGGTTTGAATATTGAAGTGAGACAGTAATTTGCCCGTATGTCGAGTATCCTCAGCGGCAATGATGTCCACAGTCGACAGAATTTCGATAGCACGTTGGGTGATATCCGCTAAATTTCCGATTGGAGTCGGTACGATATAGAGAGTTGGCCCCTCATTCGGCAACTTATTTTTATCTGTCATTTGTTTACCATCACTTCAACGATTAATATAGAGACAATTTTGTACAAAATTATAGAGAACTCACGGCAATGATTAACCATAAGAGACTCAGTGTACCACGCATACTTACTCCTGTTGCACTAGCAATTACGCTCGCCGCCTGTTCTTCAGGTCCAAGACAGCCTGATGGCGTTGATGTAACACTTGAGCCTACTCAGTCTGTTCAGAACTATATGATCCAAGCTGATAGCACGGAAGGCAGTTTACAAAATGACTGGTTGATCATGGCAACCAAAGCCGCGATTCAAGCAAACCAGTTTGATCAAGCAGAAATGTTGATCAAGCGCCTGGCTCGTCAACAGTTAACCGAAGTTCAGCAAGCAGAGTGGCAACTAGCGCGTGCGACCATACAGCAAAAACAGGGTAATTACTCTCAGTTGCTGCAATTGTTGAATTTTAAACCTTGGTGGAAGTTACCAAATGAGCAATGGAAAGACTATTACTTGATGCGTGCCGACGCTTATCAAGGTCTTAACCAAGCGTTTGAGGCAAACCGCCAACTGGTTGCATTTGGCCAATATGCATCGTCCGCGGAGCAGAGAGAGATTTCTAGCCGTATTTGGATGAACTTTGGCAGCTATTCCGAGTACGAACTGACCTCATTAGAAACAGAGCCAAATGAAGATGTTTTGGATGGTTGGCTACAACTCGCTATTTATGCGAAAACGTTGTCGGGCAACTTATCTCAACTAAAAAATACCCTAGGACGCTGGTTAAACGAGAACCCATCGCACCCAGCCGCTATCTACACACCAGAAGAGATTCAAAACATTCTCTCTCTAGACATCGTTAAACCAAACAACACCGCTTTGTTACTGCCGCTTACTGGTAAATTCTCGCCACAAGCGCAATTAATTCGTGATGGTTTTGTGTTTGCGATGATGAATGATCGTAACCGTGATCCAAGCGCTACCCTCACGGTAATAGACACTAATGCGTATAACGCCGACCAAATTAAACAACGTTTGATCAATGAAAACATCGATTTTGTTGTTGGTCCTCTAGAAAAAGAGAACGTTGAGCTATTGCACACAACCATGGATGGCTCAGAAAATGGTCCTACGATTCCAGCCCTTGCGCTAAATATTCCCGAAGATGTGCAACCAGATAGCAATATTTGCTACTTGGCATTATCACCGGAACAAGAAGCCGCACAAGCAGCGAAACACTTGTTCAGCGAAGGCTATAACTTCCCTCTGATTCTGGCACCAAAGGGCAGCTTTGGTGAACGTGTAACTGAAGCGTTCAACAAAGAGTGGCGCAAGTACAGCTCTAATAAAGTCGCAGCAAGTTATTTTGGTGACAAGCGCCAACTTCAAAAAGACATCAATGAAGTATTTGGTCTGCAAGAAAGCAAACAACGTATTGCTCAGATGCAATCACTAATGCGTATCAAGCTTGAAACACAGCCACGTAGCCGTCGTGATGTCGATGCGGTTTATATTGTTGCTAGAAGCACGGAACTGACTTTGATCAAGCCGTTTATTGAGGTAGCGATTAACCCAGACGCCAAAGCGCCACAAATTTTCTCTAGCTCGCGTAGCAACAGTGGCGGCGCGACTTACGAAGATCTAACAGGCATCATCTACAGCGATATTCCATTACTGATTGACCCAGACCCTAGCGTGACCGCTGAAATGAACGAGCTGTGGTCAGAGCAATCTAACATGGAAAAACGTTTGAAAGCACTGGGTATGGATGCGTATAAATTGATTGGGGAGCTGCCACAAATGAAGGTCGTTCCGGGCTACTCAGTTGGCGGCCAAACCGGTATTTTAAGTATCGACAATAATTGTGTTGTACAGCGTGAGCTAAGCTGGGCTGAGCGTGGGGCTCTTTAGCAAGCGCCAAATCGGAAATCAATATGAAGCTCTGGCGAAGCAGTATTTACAACGCCAGGGCTTAAACTTTATTGAACAAAATTTTCTGACTAAGGTCGGTGAGATTGATTTAATCTTCCAACAAGGTGAAACTATTGTGTTTGTTGAAGTCAAATACCGTAAGAACAATCACTTTGGCTCGGCAGCAGAAATGGTGACGCACACTAAAATGCGCAAGCTAGTCAAAACCGCACAAGTTTGGCTTAGCCAACAAAAGCGCTTAAAACACAATATCGATTATCGATTTGATGTCATCGCCATTCATGATAATGGGCGAGATATCAACTGGATAGAAAACGCAATCTCTGAAGGATAAGCGATGCTAGACAGCATTAAAGACAGCTTTACAGAAAGTATTCAAATTCAAATCGCAGCAGCAGAGGCGCTGCCTGATGCCATTACTCATGCAGCTCAAGCGATGGTGTCGAGCCTGCTTAATGGCAATAAAATTTTATGTTGTGGTAATGGCGGCAGTGCTTCAAACGCTCAACAATTTGTTTCTTGTCTTTTAAACCGTTTTGAAACTGAGCGCCCTAGCCTACCAGCAATGGCCTTAACCGCCGATAATACCACCCTAACCGCAGTGGCCAACGATTACCACTACCAGGAAATCTTCTCAAAACAGGTACGAGCGTTTGGTCAACCAGGCGACATTTTGCTTGCCATGTCGACTAGCGGTAACAGTAAAAATATTATCAAAGCGATGGAAGCAGCCGTAACTCGAGACATGACGATTATCGCGCTAACAGGAAAAGATGGCGGAGAGATGGCAGGACTGCTCGGTGAGAACGACGTCGAAATTCGTATTCCATCACACCGCACTGCACGTATTCACGAAGTACATATGGTAACACTCCATTGTCTTTGTGATCTTATTGACCAGGTGCTTTTCCCTGCTCACGAAGAGTAACCAAGACTGAGAGTCAGAATTATGATACGTAGCCTTGTTATCTTATTAACAGCATTGAGTTTAAGTGGTTGCGCAGGTTTGTTTATCGCAGGTGCAGCAACCACAGCGAATATTGTCACGGACACACGCACGACAAAACAAATCTGGCAGGACAATAACATTGAATTCGAAGTTGCGGCGATCGGCAATAAAGCACCGTTTAAAGGTGAAGTTCGTGTCGTTGCCAGTTCATATAATGGGACTGTAGTCCTTATGGGACAAGCTCCGACACAAGACCTTATCCTTGCTTTAGAGCGAAGGGCTCGAGAAGTTAGTGGTGTAAAAGTCATACACAATCAAATCAAACAAAAAGAGCCACTCACTGTTACCCAGATTAGCAATGACAGCTGGATCACAACCAAAGTAAAGTCAGCTTTGCTTACTGATTCTGAGCTTAATGGTGTTAAGGTTAAAGTGATCACCGAAGATGGCGACGTTTTTCTGTTTGGTTATGTCACGCCAGAGCAAGGCGATCGAGCGACAGAAATCGCACGTAATATCTCAGGCGTAAAACAAGTCATTAAAGGGTTCCAATACGGCGAAATGGAGCCTGTTGAAGTGGACTTACCGAGTGACGGTGTACAAACAATAGAAAGTGAGGCAAGCACAGAAAATGAAGAGAACGTCGAAGTCTTTACGATTAGTGAGTAATTTCCAAAGCTTGGCTTGAAATCACCTTCAACAAAAGTTAAAAAGAAAAAAGCAGCGTTACGCTGCTTTTTTATTATTTAATCACTCTTAAGCTTGGTTTGCCTTTTGGTCGAGGAGCATCGTCCTCTTCGGCATCTGAATCAGAAACTAACTCAGAAGGCTCATCGCTAACCGTTGTGAACGATGGGGATGATTCTTCCTCGGTCATCGCTTCTTCTTCGATGTGAGTGTACGCTTCTTCTGGTTCAAACATAGTACCAGCACCATTCTCACGTGCATAAATAGCTTGAACAGCATACACAGGCACAATCACTGAGTGCGGACGACCGCTAAAGCGAGCATGGAAGGTAATCGCATCATTACCTAACTCAAGATTACCCACTGCACGTGGCGCAATATTCAAAATAATTTGACCATCTTGAATAAATTCAACCGGGACACGCACCCCTGGCATTGTTGCATCCACAACCAAGTGAGGAGTCAAGTCATTGTCTACTAACCAGTCGTAAAATGCGCGAAGCATATACGGGCGGCGAGCAGTCATTTTTGCAATATCCATAACGTGTTTTAAATCGCTTAACGAACTAGGCGCATTTCACGTTCAGCTTCAGTCAAAGAAGCAAGGAACGAATCACGTTCAAATACGCGGTTCATGTATACCTTGATTTCTTTTGAACCAGGGCCAACAAGATCGATACCAAGTTGAGGCAAACGCCACAATAGTGGAGCTAGGTAACAATCGATCAAGCTGAATTCTTCGCTCATGAAGTACTCATATTCAGCAAAAATTGGCGCTAACGTCAGAAGATCATTACGCAGCTTTGTGCGTGCTTTTTCTGATTCTTCCGTATTACCTTTCATCACTTTTTCAGCGAGTGAATACCAGTTGCGTTCGATACGGTACATCATCAAGCGGCTGTTGCCACGAGCAACAGGGTAAACCGGCATTAGAGGTGGATGAGGGAAACGCTCGTCCAAGTACTCCATGATGATTTTTGAATCGTAAAGAGCTAGCTCACGGTCAACAAGAGTTGGCACTGATTTATATGGGTTTAGCTCAACAAGCTCAGCAGGAAGGTTTGCTTCGTCAACAAGCTCAACTTCAACACTTACGCCTTTTTCAGCTAGTACAATGCGAACCTGATGGCTATACAAATCTGATGCACTTGAGAAAAGAGTCATCACAGAACGTTTATTGGCAGCTACAGCCATGGAGCCCTCCAGTACACTTACAAATAAAAACAATGGAGGCTAAGCCTCCATTGTACATCAATTAAAATTGGGAATTAGCACGGCATTTTAGCACAATTAATGCACATCGCGCCAATACTCTTTCTTGAGCATCACAACAACGATGGTTAGAAGCACTAAGAAGCCCATTACCCACCAGCCTAGAGCATGACGCTCAAGCTGCACTGGGTCACCTGAATAAACTAAGAAGTTAACGAGATCGCCAACCGCTTTGTCATATTCGCCTTCACTCAGCTCACCCGTGCCATCGGTTTCAGTACCAACAACAACTTGTACTTCTTCGCCATCTACGATTTTCGTATCGTAAATCGGCGTCGGGATGCCCTGTAGCTCTTCAAGTACATGCGGCATACCAACACTCGGGAATACGATGTTGTTCACGCCGAATGGACGAGATGGATCAACATAGAAAGAGCGTAAGTAAGTGTATAACCAATCAGCACCACGAACTCGTGCAACCAACGTAAGATCTGGTGGTGGAGCACCAAACCAGTTTGCCGCTTGCTTCGGTGGCATAGCATTGACCATTAGATCACCGATTTTCGCTTCAGGATTGAAAATCAGGTTTTCTTTCATTAAGTCTGTTGGAATTTCCAAGTCTGTTGCTACACGCTCGTAACGCTGGTATTGCGTAGAGTGACAAGCAAAACAGTAGTTCATGAACAACTTCGCGCCGTTTTGTAGCGAAGCTTTATCTGTAAGGTCAACATTCGCTTTATCCAGCGGAACATTGGCCCCAGCTGCCATCGCTAGTGATGGCAACATAGCAAATAGAATTACAATCCACTTCTTCATTTGAATGTCACCCTCTCTGGTAATGGTTTGGTTGCTTCATTTTTGCTGTAGAAGAACAGCAACACAAAGAACATGAAGTAACACAAGCTAAAGATCTGAGATAGTAGTGTGTACGTTGGTGTAGCAGGTAACGCACCTAAAATACCCAGAGCGATAAAGGCGATAGTGAACTGTACAATATTCAATAAATGAAGTTTGCTACGGTAACGGTATGAACGAACTTTACAACGATCCAACCAAGGTAGAACAAACAGCACTGCAATTGACGCGCCCATTAGGATAACACCTAATAGTTTGTCTGGAACCGCGCGTAAGATTGCGTAGAACGGCGTGAAGTACCATACCGGAGCAATATGCTCTGGTGTCTTCAGTGGGTTTGCAGCTTCAAAGTTAGGCGGCTCAAGGAAGTACCCACCCATCTCTGGGTTAAAGAACAGCACGTAACAGAAGAAGAACAAGAAACCAGCGACACCGACCAAGTCCTTAACCGTGCCGTACGGATGGAAAGGAATCGAATCAATGATGTCATATTTCTTCGTGTAGTAATCGTGGAACTTGAATTGCGTTTTGTAATCGTCGCCCATTGAGCCTTTTGGCAGCTTAGTTTCGATACCATCCGGGTTGTTTGAGCCTACTTCGTGCAGCGCCAATACGTGCAGAACAACAAGAAGAAGCAAAACGATAGGCAGTGCAATAACGTGTAGTGCGAAGAAACGGTTTAGCGTTGCACCAGAGATGATGTAGTCACCACGAATCCAAAGTGTTAGGTCATCACCGATAACAGGAATAGCACCAAACAGGGAAATGATTACCTGCGCACCCCAGTATGACATCTGACCCCATGGAAGTAGGTAACCCATGAACGCTTCAGCCATGAGAACTAGGAAGATCAACATACCGAAGATCCACAACAGTTCACGAGGTTTTTGGTATGAACCGTAGATCAAACCACGGAACATGTGAAGATACACAACAACGAAAAACGCTGACGCGCCAGTGGAATGCATGTAACGCAGAAGCCAACCGTACTCTACATCACGCATAATGTATTCGATAGACGCAAATGCACCGTCACCTGAAGGAACATAGTTCATCGTTAGCCAAATACCCGTTAGGATTTGGTTAACAAGAACCAGCATCGCCAGAGAACCGAAAAGGTACCAAAAGTTGAAGTTCTTAGGCATTGGGTATTCAGACAAATGCTTTTTATAAGCATTCATTGCAGGAATACGCTTTTCAACCCAATCTAACATTGCTTGCATTATGCATCTCCCTCATCAACACCCACAATGAGCTTTGTATCGCTCAAATACATGTGCTTAGGAACGACAAGGTTCAACGGAGCAGGTACTCCTTGGAACACTCGACCAGCCATGTCGAACTTAGAACCATGACAAGGACAGAAGAAGCCAGATCTTACGCCCTGCACCTGCTCTGAGAAAGAGTCAGGTAGATAGGTTGGTGAACAACCTAAGTGGGTACAGAAACCAACTGCGACGAAAAACTCTTCCTTAATCGAACGAAACTCATTCTGAGCGTACTCAGGCTGCTGCTCCATTTCAGATTGTGGATCGCGAAGCTTATCACCGATCGATTTTAAGTTATCCAGAACGCTTTGAGTGCGGCGAACAATCCATACAGGTTTTCCCTGCCACTCAACACGAACCAGCTGACCTGGTTCAATTTTACTTATATCCACTTCCACCGGTGCGCCCGCCGCTTTGGCTTTAGCACTCGGATTCCATGATTTGATAAAAGGCACGGCGACGGCGACTGCCCCTAACCCACCAACAACTGCCGTTGTAGCGGTTAGAAAACGCCTGCGACCGTTATTTAAAGGCGCGTTGCTCATCCAAACATTCTCCCATTTGCTCCCTTTGGATCGTTATTATTCCGCTTATAAGAGCATGGCTAACAAATAATGAATTTAGTTCTATTTATTGGAGGGAAATGATAAAGAAAACCCTACTTTTTGACAAGATAAAGCTACCTTTTTGTAACATTTGTGAGGCAAATCGCTCGCGTCGTCACAAAAGCGGCAGAATTATAAAAAATTGATGTGATTTGTAACAAGAAAGCACCACATAGAAGCCCCGCTGACAGCGGATAAAACCTTTTATCTTGGTAGTTTTCAGTTAATTACACAGAGAAATATTTCGTATTACGCGTTCAGCTTGCTGTGTTTATATTTTCAATTTTGTAGCACGCAGAATGCTCAAAAAGGAACGTAAGTCATTTTAAAACATGTTACAGGGAGAATAAGATACAAAGACATTCTTGCTGATGAATACATCTATGCTGCATCGCAAGAGAAAGCGTGGTGAGTCGCGATTAAATAAGGCACACATATAAAACGGCACTGGCAACCTTTCGACGAAGAGGACGAATAAGAAGGCCTACTCGGAATGTGATGATAAATGAAGACTGTTCGTTGCTTGAAGACAAGTATGATGTCTTTAAATACAAAAAAGCCCGGCATAGAGCCGAGCTTTTGGTACACAGTTTCCAGAGTAACTCTGAAAAGCATAATTCCCGATAAGAGGAAATTAACGCTTAGAGAACTGTGGACGACGACGTGCTTTACGTAGACCAACTTTCTTACGTTCAACGCAACGAGCGTCACGAGTAACGTAGCCAGCTGCGCGTAGAGCAGGACGTAGAGACTCATCGTATTCCATAAGCGCGCGAGTGATACCGTGACGGATAGCACCAGCTTGACCAGAAATACCGCCGCCTTTAACTGTTACGTAAAGGTCTAGCTTTTCAGTTAGTTCAACTAGCTCTAGAGGTTGTTGTACAACCATACGTGCTGTTGGACGACCGAAGTATTCGTCAAGGTTACGCTTGTTTACTACAATGTTACCGCTGCCTGGTTTAATGAAAACACGTGCAGCTGAGCTTTTGCGACGGCCAGTGCCGTAGTATTGATTCTCTGCCATTTTCGAAATCCCCAATTAGATGTCTAGTACTTGTGGTTGTTGAGCAACATGGTTGTGCTCAGCGCCCGCGTAAACTTTTAGCTTACGGTACATAGCACGGCCTAGAGGACCACGTGGAAGCATGCCTTTAACTGCAAGCTCAAGAGCCATCTCAGGTTTACGATCGATCAACTTTTCAAAAGTGATAGATTTTAGACCACCTGGGAATTCAGAGTGACGGTAGTACACTTTGTTCTTAGCTTTGTTACCAGTTACAGCAACTTTCTCAGCGTTGATAACGATGATGTAATCACCAGTGTCAACGTGAGGAGTGTATTCAGCTTTATGTTTGCCACGTAGGCGAGATGCAATTTCACTTGCTAGACGGCCAAGAGTTTTACCTTCAGCGTCTACAACGTACCAGTCGCGTTTTACAGTTTCTGGTTTAGCAACGAAAGTTTTCATGCTAACAATAACCCGTTAATTAAATTTTAAACTTTAAAGGAACACCCAATAGTGCTCCCACACTGTCTAAGAGCCCAGTCATCACCCCTTCGAGTCGTTGGTACTCTCGACCTTCAATTTCGAAATAACTTCGATAATCAGGTCTGCAGTAACGGTGGGTCGCAGGATTATAGAGAAGAGCGAAGAAAAAATCACCTTTTTTTGCGCCAAATCACTAATTTTTTCTTCACTTTTTTAAGAATCCTTTGGATCTAGGCCAAATGTTCACGCGCGAGATACTCATGACTTTGCATCTCAGTAAGCCGAGACAAACAGCGCTTAAATTCGAACTCTAACTGCCCATCAGTATATAAGTCGGACATTGGCACTTCAGCAGAAATAATCAACTTAACATTGCGCTCGTAAAACTCATCGACTAGCGCGATAAAGCGTCTCGCCGCATCATCTATTTTTCGGTTCATTTGTTGAACATCTGCCAGTAATACAGTGTGGTAAATACGAGACAATTCAATGTAGTCATTTTGACTGCGAGCAGTTTGACACAACTGAGCAAACGACGCATGCAGCACCCCGTCGCTTGCTTCAATCACCGCTAGTTGACGGTGGTTAACTTCGATTTGATGAGCAACAAACTGACGCTCTCCAGTCAGCTGCTGATAATATTTGTTAAGGTTTATGCTAGCCTGCTCATCAAGCGGGTAATGGTATATTTCAGCCTGTTCTAACGTTCTTAAGCGATAATCAACGCCACTATCGACATTCAACACTTCACAACGTGCCAAAATCATATCGATAGCGGGCAAAAAGCGCGCTCTTTGCAAACCGTTACGATATAAGTTCTGCGGCTCGATGTTTGAAGTCGCGACTAGGATCATCTGCCGCTTGAACATTTCTTGAAGTAGCGTTGCAAGGATCATCGCATCAGTAATGTCGGAAACAAAAAATTCATCAAAGCAAACCACATCTGCTTCTTCTTTAAATTTATCCGCCACTTTTGATAGAGGATTTTCGACGTCACCTAACAGCTTCAACTCATCATGTACTCGATACATAAATCGATGGAAGTGGACGCGCATTTTTCTTTGGGTCGGTAAAGCATCAAAAAATGCGTCCATAAGGTAGGTTTTTCCGCGACCTACCCCACCCCAAAAGTAAAGGCCTTTTGGTGGTTCAGGCTTGTCGATTTTTTTCCCCATTAGCTTTTGCCATTTGGAAAGCTGAGGCACAGGCGCTGACTGAAATTCAACGATAGCATGGTAAAGCTTGTCTAATGCAACGACCGCTTGATACTGAGCTTCATCACGCTGAAACCCGTGTTCTGCTATGTCTTTTTGATATTGTTGTAGTGGTGTCATCGTATTAAGTCGTATAGAGGTATAGAGAAAAGGGTTGCCTCGGGGTCAACTTTGAGAATAGAGAGAAGTAGTTATCAGTCCCCGAAGACATACTGCTATTTTTCTTTATCGGCTGTTCAAGCCATAGTAACATGGACAAGCACCGCGTGTAACTAAGTAGTAAAAGACTTGTTAAAACAACTATAAGGAGCAGTTATGCCTTGGATTTATGCCATTGTGGGTTTGCTGGTCGGTACAATCGTAGGCGTAGTCATTAGTAGACTAACCACCCCTGAATACAAGAAACAAAAGTCTGTGCAGAAAGAACTTGAAGCGGCCAAGTTTGAATTAGAGCAACAACGTCAAGAGCTCGTCGATCATTTTGCACAAACCGCAGAGATGTTGGACACCCTAGGTAAAGATTACACCAAGCTATACCAACATATGGCCAAGACCTCTTCTGAGCTTTTGCCAAACTTACCAGAACAAGACAACCCGTTTGATAAGAAAACGGCAATGTCGTCTGAAACCATTGCAGAAGATCAACCAGAGTTTAACGAACAACCAAAAGACTACGCTAATGGCGCCACCGGTCTTTTGAAGGATCAAGAGAAAGAAATCATTAATGCTCCCGAAGCGGTAACCGCAAAAGCATCATAATCCTCTCTTACTTCTATCTAGGGCCGATACATTTGTATCGGCCCTTTTTTGAACTTTTTCACCTCACCTTCGCTCTAACTTGGATGTGCACTGCCTCCCCTTTTGATTGTCCGAACTAGACCCTATATTAGTTGTTAACAAAGTGAACTAACCGTTCGGATATTTCTTTTTGGCAGACATGTTTCAAGAGGAGTTATTGGATGAAAAAACCACTGCTTGCGCTCACCGTTCTATCTCTGAGTTTGGGGTCGATTATTGCCCCAGTTCAAGCCACTGCCGCATTACCTTTGAATGTGGATGGCCAACAGTTACCTAGCTTGGCACCAATGCTTGAGAAGGTGACCCCAGCTGTTGTGAGTATTGCTGTAGAAGGTAAACAAGTACAAACCAGCCGCATTCCCGAGCAATTTCAATTTTTCTTTGGCCCAGACTTTCCTATGGAACAAAGGCGAGAGCGCCCGTTCAGAGGTTTAGGTTCTGGTGTCATTATTGATGCGAAGAAAGGCCATATTGTCACTAACTACCATGTGATTAAGGGGGCAGATGAGATTCGAGTTCGCCTCTTTGACGGGCGCGAGTATGACGCTACGCTCGTTGGCGGTGATGAAATGGCCGATGTTGCGTTACTTAAATTAGAGAAAGCGAAAAACTTAACGCAGATTAAGGTCGCGGATTCCGACAAACTGCGTGTCGGTGACTATACGGTTGCGATTGGTAACCCATTTGGACTCGGTCAAACTGTGACTTCGGGTATTGTTTCAGCCCTTGGTCGTAGCGGCTTAAACGTTGAAAACTTCGAAAACTTCATCCAAACCGATGCCGCAATTAACAGCGGTAACTCTGGTGGTGCATTGGTCAACCTTAATGGTGAGCTGATCGGTATTAATACTGCGATTTTAGGCCCTAACGGCGGTAATGTGGGTATTGGCTTTGCGATTCCATCAAACATGATGAAAAACCTCACTGATCAAATTCTAGAGTTTGGTGAAGTCAAACGCGGCATGTTGGGTGTGCAAGGTGGCGAAGTAACCTCTGAGCTAGCTGATGCATTGGGTTACGAGTCGAGTAAAGGGGCCTTTATTGGTCAAGTCGTACCGGACAGCGCAGCCGATAAAGCAGGGTTAAAAGCCGGTGACGTAATTGTATCGGTGAACGGCAAAGCGATTAATACTTTCTCAGAGCTCCGCGCAAAAGTGGCAACACTGGGCGCAGGTAAAGAAATCACATTAGGTGTGGTTCGAGATGGTAAGAATAAAACCTTTGATGTAACGCTTGGCGAATCTACGAATATGAAAGCTAAAGCGGAGACATTACATGAGGGACTCAAAGGTGCGGAGTTAAGCAATACAACACCAAGTGATGTAATCCAAGGTGTTAAAGTATCGAGCGTTGCAGATAACTCTCCGGCTGCTCAATATCAATTACAACAAGGTGACATTATTATCGGTGTGAACCGTCAACGAGTGAAAAACCTTGCCGAGCTTCGTACAATCGTAGAGAAACACAAAGGTGTACTGGCTCTTAATATTCAACGTGGTGAACGTACTATTTATCTTGTCATTCGTTAACCACTTTCAAAGTGATAGAAAATAAGGTTTTCGATGCATAGTACTGAGTGATAAGGCTCGAACACTTTTCCTTATCGCTCAATAACTAATGAAAAGGGCAACGCGATGACGCGCTGCCCTTTTGTTATTTTTCAATGTAATGCTATTCTTCATCTTCGATGCCATTTTGGCGCTCACGCATGGAGAGGATATGCTCAGCTTTTTATTACGTTCTGTCTTTTTAGGCTTGGCTACTGCCGCAGTGGTATTACTGGCGGTTCCATCTTTGCGCAACAACGTAATTCCTGCCGCGCTTGATCCTCAACCTGTTAATATCGCATCAGTCGAATTGACGTTTAATCAAGCGGTCCGAAGAGCAGCGCCTGCAGTGGTAAACATCTACAGCCGTAAGTATGTTGAGAATGATCGCAGTAAACTCTCGACTCAAGGTCTGGGGTCAGGTGTCATTGTTAGTGAGAAAGGCTACATCATTACTAACTATCATGTGGTTGCTCAAGCTGATCAAATTGTTGTGGCATTACAAGACGGTAGAGCCGCAGCGGCTCAGCTCGTAGGGACAGATAAACGTACTGATATAGCCGTGCTGCGTGTCGAAGGTTCGAATTTGCCCGTAATCCCTCTGAACTCTAATTACAAACCACAAGTGGGCGATGTAGTACTAGCCATCGGTAACCCATACAACCTTGGACAAACCACAACGTTCGGCATTATTTCTGCCACAGGTCGTTCATCTATTAGCGATGGTCGTCAAGCATTCATTCAAACCGATGCCGCCATCAATGAAGGTAACTCTGGTGGAGCCCTAGTAAACACACAAGGCGAGCTCGTCGGCATTAACACCGCCTCTTTTCAGCAAGCGACAGACTTAGAAACTTACGGTATTTCTTTTGCGATCCCTGCGCCGCTAGCGAGTAAGATCATGCAGAAAATCATCGCTGATGGCCGCGTGATTCGTGGTTACATTGGAATCGACGGCCAAGACATTAATGCGGTCACTGCTCGCTTACTTGGAAATGAACACATAGGTGGTATTGTCGTACTTGGTATTGATCCAAATGGTCCAGCCAATGCGGCAGGCTTCCAAAAGCAGGACATCATTATCAGTATTGATGGCAATAAAGTGCAAGGGCGTCAGAGCGTTATGGATATCGTCACCGATTTACGTCCTGGCACCACCGTGGATGTCGGCATTATTCGCAAAGGAAAAGAGATGACCTTGAAAGTCACCATTGCCGAAGACAAGCAAGAAGCATAAAAAATCCCAGCCATTGGCTGGGATTTTTATTTGTGCGTTACTCGCTATCGCTCGGTGTTTCCGTCGTATCGGAATCATCTAGCTCAACTTCAATGCGAGTGACTCGCTGCAAACCTCTCGGTAATAACCCACCTCGGCGACCACGTTCGCCACGGAAGTTATCAAGGTCAGACGGTTTAAGACCCAACTTTCGCTTACCCGCGTACAGCGTTAACGATGCACCTTTTGGTAAAGACATTAAGTGAGATAGTACTTCTTCTCGCTCTTTTGCTTTAGCAGCAGGAATGTTGATGATCTTATTCCCCTTACCTTTCGCCAGTTGTGGCAAGTCTTTGATTGGTAACAGCAGCATGCGACCTTGGTTAGTGATTGCTAAGATTTCATCAGAGTCTAAATCTTCAATCTCTTTTGGCGTCATTATCTCAGAGTTGGCAGGTAAAGTGACGAGCGCTTTACCACTGCGGTTTTTAGACAGCAAGTCCGCGCCTTTACATACAAAGCCGTAACCTGCATCTGAGCCCACCAGCCACAGCTGATCTTCTTCACTCATGATGACTTGGCGAATACTGCTACCAGCCGTAATATTCAAGCGACCGGTAATCGGCTCACCTTGACTACGAGCAGAAGGCAGTGAGTGCGATTCCAGAGAGTAACTTCGACCGTCACTACCTAGGAATACCGCAGGCTGATTACTCTTACCTCGAGCATGCGCTAAATACTTATCACCCGACTTATAGTTTAAGCCTTCGGCATCCACGTCATGGCCTTTCGCGTGACGAATCCAACCTTTCTCAGAAAGCACAACCGTGATTGGCTCACTTGGTACGAGGTCACGTTCAGTCAGCGCTTTTGCTTCTGCACGCTCAACCATTGGAGAGCGACGGTCATCACCGTATTTCTCTGCATCTGCTTTGATTTCTTTTTTCAGTAGTGTGTTCAGACGACGCTCAGAACCGAGTAGCTGTTCTAGCTTCTCACGCTCTTTCTCTAGCTCGTCTTGCTCACCACGAATCTTCATCTCTTCTAGTTTGGCTAAGTGACGAAGTTTGGTGTCTAGAATCGCATCCGCTTGGATATCGGTAATACCAAAACGTGCCATCAATACCGCTTTAGGATCATCTTCAGTACGGATGATCTCAATCACTTCATCTAGGTTTAGGTAAGCAACCAACAAACCTTCCAAAATGTGTAAGCGAGCCATGACTTTGTCTAGGCGGTGTTGTAGACGGCGACGTACGGTCGTGCGACGGAACTCAATCCACTCTGACAGAATTTGCACCAGACCTTTAACTTGAGGACGATTATCCAAACCAATCATGTTCAAGTTAACGCGGTAGCTGCGCTCAAGATCCGTTGATGCGAACAAGTGGTTCATCAACAAATCACAGTCGACGCGGTTTGACTTAGGTACCACAACGATACGCGTTGGGTTCTCGTGATCCGACTCGTCACGAAGATCGTCAACCATTGGTAGCTTCTTCGCACGCATCTGGTTGGCGATTTGCTCAAGCAGTTTTGCACCCGATACTTGGTGTGGCAGAGAGGTGATAACGATATCAGAACCTTCTTTGTGCCACACCGCGCGCATCTTGATGCTGCCGCGACCGTTGCGGTAAATCTTCTCAATATCCGCTTGCGGCGAGATGATTTCTGCTTCTGTTGGGTAATCCGGACCTTTAACATACTGCATCACGTCCGGCAGTTCTGCTTTCGGGTTGTCGATCAAATGAATAGTCGCATCTGCGATTTCACGAACGTTATGCGGTGGGATGTCTGTTGCCATACCAACCGCAATACCGGTTACACCGTTAAGCAGGATATGAGGCAGACGTGCTGGCAACATTTGTGGCTCTTTCATTGTGCCATCAAAGTTAGGTTGCCATTCAACCGTACCCTGACCCAGTTCGCCTAGCAATACTTCAGCAAACTTAGACAGTTTTGCTTCGGTATAACGCATTGCCGCGAATGATTTCGGATCATCTGGCGCACCCCAGTTACCTTGACCATCCACTAATGGATAGCGGTAAGAGAATGGCTGAGCCATCAATACCATCGCTTCGTAACACGCTAAATCACCGTGCGGATGGTATTTACCTAGCACGTCACCAACGGTACGTGCAGATTTTTTGTATTTTGCTGATGCAGAGAGACCAAGCTCTGACATCGCATAAATGATGCGTCGTTGAACCGGCTTTAAGCCATCACCAATGTATGGCAAGGCGCGGTCCATAATTACGTACATCGAGTAGTTCAGATAAGCGTCTTCAGTGAACTTGCGCATTGGCAATTGTTCGACGCCATCGTAGGTAATTTCTGTAGACATCCGTTACACCTCTGCCAAGTCGCCGTTGTTTTGTAGCCAAGAACGACGGTCATCTGCACGCTTTTTACCTAGCAGCATGTCCATCATTTCCATGGTCGCCGTAGAGTCGTCAATGGTTAACTGCACTAAGCGACGCGTGTTCGGATCCATGGTGGTTTCACGCAACTGAAGTGGGTTCATCTCACCCAGACCTTTGAATCGTTGCACGTTGATTTTGGCTTTCTTCTTCGACAAGCGCTCTAAAATGCCATCTTTTTCATCATCATCGAGAGCGTAGAACACTTCTTTCCCGCAGTCGATTCGATACAGAGGCGGCATCGCCACATAGATATGCCCCGCTTCCACTAGTGCGCGGAAGTGACGAGTAAATAGAGCACAAAGCAGCGTTGCGATGTGAAGACCATCCGAGTCCGCATCGGCAAGGATACAGATCTTACCGTAACGAAGACTCTCGAGGTTGTCGCTATCTGGGTCAATACCCAAAGCAACGGAGATATCGTGTACTTCTTGAGACGCAAGAACTTGATCGGCAGAGACTTCCCAAGTGTTCAAGATCTTACCACGCAGTGGCATCACGGCTTGGAATTCACGGTCACGTGCCTGTTTTGCCGAGCCACCCGCAGAGTCACCCTCCACAAAGAAGATTTCCGTGCGACTTAAGTCCTGTGCAGAACAGTCGGTCAACTTACCTGGCAGTGCCGGGCCAGAAGCCACTTTCTTACGTACGACTTTTTTCGCCGCTCGCATACGACGATGCGCGTTAGCGATACAGACTTCTGCCAATTGCTCTGCGAGCTGAGGCTTTTCGTTCAACCAAAGACTGAACGCATCTTTTACAACGCCAGAGACAAATGCCGCGGTTTGACGAGAAGAGAGACGTTCCTTGGTCTGGCCTGCAAATTGTGGATCTTGAATTTTAACCGACAGCACGTAAGAACAGCGGTCGAAAACGTCATCACCCGTTAGCTTCACACCACGAGGTAATAGATTACGGAACTCACAGAATTCGCGCATCGCTTCCAACAAGCCTTGGCGTAAACCATTAACGTGTGTACCACCTTGAGCGGTTGGGATCAGGTTAACGTAGCTTTCGGTGATCATCTCACCGCCTTCTGGCTGCCAAATTACCGCCCAGTTTGCCGCTTCAGTATCCGCCAAGAACTCACCAGTAAATGGTTCTTCAGGAATAACTGGATAGCCTTTTACACCTTCCGCAAGATAGTCTTTCAAACCATCTTCGTAGTACCACTTATAGTCTTTGCCATTAACTTTGTCGGTTAATGTGATTTCTAAGCCCGGACACAAAACCGCTTTTGCGCGCAGGTTGTTGACTAAGCGCGTCACAGAGAAGTTAGCCGAATCGAAGTACTTCGCATCAGGCCAGAAATGTACGCTGGTACCGCGATTGCGACGACCACATGTGCCAGTTACGGTCAGATCAGACACTTTCTCGCCGTGTTCAAATGCAATTTCATACACTTGACCATCACGACGAACTGTTACTTCAACGCGTTTTGACAACGCGTTTACTACAGATATACCTACCCCGTGCAAACCACCAGAGAATTGGTAGTTTTTGTTAGAGAACTTACCACCCGCATGTAGCTTACATAGAATTAGCTCTACGCCTGATACTTTCTCTTCTGGGTGGATATCAACAGGCATGCCTCGACCATCATCGATCACTTCGAGTGATTGGTCAGCATGTAGGATGACTTGTACTTTTGAGGCATGTCCGGCTAGCGCTTCATCGACACTGTTGTCGATAACTTCTTGGCCCAAATGGTTTGGGCGCGCTGTATCCGTATACATCCCTGGTCGGCGACGTACTGGCTCTAAGCCATTCAGTACTTCAATGGCACCAGCATTATATTGTTCAGTCATAATACGGAATTATTCTCAAAGTTTACTTGTTGCCTGAGTATCACCAATGGGCGTACCCATACTCAGGAAACGAAAAAGCCACCCTGTTCACATCACTAAGAGTTTGTAAACATGATGCATAACAAAGTAGCCAGGGTCCTCGACCCTTAAGATCTTTTGGCAAAACATAGTCGGAAAGCATACCGCCCATGTCAAGAAACGGTTGGATATATCAATAAAAACTATGAGCCTTTTCCAATCGCTTTCGAATTACAGTTCTAGAAATTCGATAATCTGTGCAGGATAACGCTCAAAGCCTACAAAACTGTGATCACCGCCTTGTTCTACTGTTTGCTTAGCGTCTGCAAACTTATCTACCGCTTGTCGATAGTCTAAAACCTCATCTTCTGTTTGTTGCAATAACCAAAAAGAATGTGGCGACGCGATGCTTTGTACATCAAGAGCTTTTAACTCGTCAATATGACAAGCTTCAAGTGTATAGGTTTCATGCGTATATGGGTTAGTTTGCTTACCCAAATAATCTACTAGCAACTCATAAGGCTTGACTGCGGGGTTGACCACTACCGCTTTAAACCCAAACTTGTCATTTAGCCACGTTGACATAAAACCACCTAATGAGCTGCCCACTAGACCAATTTTATAGTCGTCTTTATATTGCTCGATAATATCCAACAACATTTTCGCCGCTTGCTGAGGATAACAAGGTAACTGGGGAACAATCACCTTAATATCAGGCCTATGTTGCTCGCAGTAGGCTCTCATCACATTCGCTTTAATGGAGAGTGGAGAGCTATTAAAGCCATGGATATAGAGAAGAAGTGAAGGTTTACTCATAGATATCTCGCACAAAAAAGCGAGCCCGAACAGAGAGCTCGGGCGCGTTAGTAGCCGTTAGAAGAGAAGTCTGGTTGGAACTGGCCATCAGGAAGCCGACCTACTTGGGTCGTAATATCGCCACAAGCGTGTAGTTGCAGCTCCCGCCAACCAGGCGAAGTGGTATCAAGGGCAAAATCATCCGAGTTAGGCTTAAACTGAACACAAGTTGAGGGTGTTGCCATCACTCGAATGCCCTTGTGAAGCACATTCATATCTTGATGAACATGACCACAGAGAATGCCTTTCACGTTATCAAAACGCTCGACAACCTGCCAAAACGCTTCGGCATCTTTTAAAGTATGTTGATCAAGCCACGCGCTTCCGACCAGTAACGGGTGATGATGCAACAAAACAAGTGTGTGTCTTTCTGGGTGTTCGGCTAGCTTTTCTTCGAGTAGCGTTAATTGCTGATCACTCAAGCGCCCATGAGGAACGCCAACAACTTGCGAGTCTAAAAGAATTAACTGCCAATGCTCGCCAAGCAACACATGCTCTGCGGCTTTGATTTGTGGCGAAGGCAAAACACTGCCCATATTAGGCTTGTAATCATGATTACCAGGTAGCCAAAAGCAGTCTTTCTCTAGCGGTTCAATGCCGTTGGCAAAGCGCTGATAAGATTCTGCACTATGGTCTTGGGAAATATCGCCTGTCGCCAAGATGTAATCAAACGCCACGTTGCGGCGTAAAACATCAGCAACAACAGCATTGAAGCTATCGACTGTTTTTACGCTTAGCAAACTTCCCTCATCGGCAGCAAACAGATGAGTATCCGTAATTTGTAAAAGTTTGATGCTGTCACTAGATGATTGCAAAATGAAAACCTGATTCGTCCACTATATCGTTATTTGTTATTTTCCTTTAGTGACGTGACGATCAATTGAAGGCAAGTGGTGTTCTACTGATACCACTTCGTAAACAAAACGTCAGCCATTCACCGAGGAATGTGTTTAATTGATGCTTTTCATCTTTCTGCATCAGTTGGTCATTGGGATAATCATACTTAGCTTTTATGCGAGAGAACTCTCCGCTTGAGCATACTTCGGCTACTCTCGCATCATGATAAAGCCTGACAGACATCGTCGGTAAAGGAAACACTGGCGTTTCATCACTCTGACATATCTCAACAACTGTGGTGTATTTTGTGATTTCATTCACGGTCAATTGGTAAACCATGTTCGCCGCTTGGTAGCAACGTACATCCCCAACTTCAGCAGAAGCAGGCAATAAGGCATTCAATTTAGCGTAGTTGGTCTCATAGATTCTCATAAGACCAGCTAAATCAACATGATATTGTTGTTTTTCAGCCAATTGTGCCATTACTCACTCTCCACCGTTTGGGATTGTCCCCATTCTGACTTTAACTCTTGATGGTGTAATTGCAGCCATTGCAACGCAATAATCGACGCACCATTTTCAAATTTCCCGTCCTTCACCCATTGATACGCCGTTTCACGACTCATGACATGAACCCGGATATCTTCATTCTCATAGTCTAAACCATGAATGCCGTGCGCTTTAGACGCATCCACTTCACCAACAAAGACGTCTAGCTTTTCCGAGCAACCACCAGCCGAAGGATAATAAGAAGTGACAGGTACAACGCGCCCCACCTGAATCCCCGCTTCTTCGACAGCCTCTCGACGAATTACGGCTTCAGCAGATTCATCGCGGTCAATCATACCGGCGACAATTTCTAGCTGCCAAGGGTGTTCATGTTCCAACGCGCCAATACGAATCTGTTCAATGATTACGACCTGGTCCGTCTTTGGATCATAAGGAAGCATCGCTGCTGCGTGACCACGCTCGAACATTTCTCGTTCGACAACTCCACTCCAACCACCAGCAAATAGCCTATGCTGAAAGCGGTATTTCACCATTTTGAAAAAACCTTCAAATAAGGTTTCTTTCGAGATGACTTTTACATCTCGCGAAGTAAAATCTTGTTGTTGTTTGTCACGCTGTTGCATTCAACACCTCTCTGAGTGAATCCTGTAGTTTACTCATTGTTATTCGCTTGCTCAAAGGACTTGGCTCAACTTTTTGTATAATAGTTACAAATTAATTTAAGTCTTTGCTAAAAATTTATTGCACAAGTGGATAATTACGTGTAAAAAAGTGCAAACTTTAGAGTAAATATCGTGCAAATTGAGTTAAACTACTGAGAATTAACCAATCTATGGACCGCGGGAATAGAAAATGAAAAAATTGCTTCCACTATTTATCAGTGCAGCGCTAGGTAGCATGAGTACGTCTGCGTTCGCAGACTCTTTGGCTGAAATCTACGACTTGGCAAAACAAAATGATCCACAATTGCTCAGTGTAGCAGCACAACGTGACCAAGCTTTCGAAGCAATCACCTCAAGCCGTAGTGCTCTATTACCACAGATCAACCTTACTGCGGGTTACAATTTAACTCGTGGTGATACTGAATACGATTCAAATCTAATTAGTGACGTATCAAACGATGGCAACGCGCTAACCGCTGGCGTTAGCTTTTCACAAGCACTTTACAACCGCGCATCTTGGATCTCTCTAGATACTGCTGAGAAAAGTGCTCGCCAAGCAGACGCAACTTACGCAGCGACGCAACAGGCACTGATTCTTCGCGTGTCACAAGCGTATTTTGAAGTTCTACGCGCACAAGATAATCTTGTTTTCGTACGTGCAGAAAAAGCCGCGGTCGGCCGTCAACTTGAGCAAACTAAACAGCGTTTTGAAGTAGGTTTGTCTGCAATCACTGACGTGCATGACGCACAAGCTCAGTACGACCAAGTGCTAGCGGACGAAGTGTTGGCAGAAAACGCGCTAACTAATAGCTACGAGTCACTGCGTGAAATTACAGGCCAAGAGCACAAAGACCTCAACATTTTGGACACTGGCCGCTTCACTGCTAGCCCATCGACCGTACCAGCTGAATCGCTCATTGATGAAGCAAAAACCAAAAACCTGACCTTGCTATCATCACGTATTCTTCAAGACATTGCGCGTGACAATATTTCACTAGCAAGCTCTGGCCACCTACCAACGCTCTCTCTAGACGGTGGTTACAACTACGGTGATACTTCTCATAGCTCTCGTGACAACACGACAGACAACTTCAATATTGGTGTGAACCTTGCTGTACCGCTATACACAGGTGGTAACGTAACCTCTCAAACCAAACAAGCTGAATACGCGTACGTGGCAGCAAGCGAAGATCTTGAAGCACAGTACCGTAGCGTAGTCAAAGATGTTCGCGCACAAAACAACAACATTAACGCCTCTATCGGCGCATTACGTGCGTATGAGCAAGCGGTTATTTCTGCACGCTCTGCACTAGAAGCAACAGAAGCTGGCTTTGATGTAGGTACTCGTACTATCGTTGATGTACTGGACGCGACTCGTCGTCTATACGATGCGAACAAAAACCTATCGAACGCTCGTTACGACTACATTTTAAGTGTTCTTCAGCTACGCCAAGCCGTTGGTACGCTAAGCGAACAAGACATCTTGGATGTTGATGCAGGTTTGAAAGCGGCAAAATAACCGCGAACTGAATACTTCAGTCCTTAATAAATAAAAAACGCCAGTTGAGTTATCAGCTGGCGTTTTTTATTACTTATAGTTCAGAGCCTATAAGTGTCTCTGAGCATCAAGTATCAAAAAGGCCGCACTTAGCGACCTTTATGAGCAAATAGCATTTCAATGCTAACAAACAGCAGGCTTAGCCCTTACCGCCTTTGATTGCATTAATGATTTCACTGGTCGAGCAGCCATCTTCAAAGTTCAATACACGAACTTCACCACCCGCCGCAATGACTTCTTTACCACCAGCAATCTCTTCTGGTTTGTAGTCACCGCCTTTTACTAGCAAGCTTGGTAGAACTTCTGAGATCAAACGCTGCGGCGTATCTTCACTAAATGGTACAACCCAATCCACAGCGCCCAAACCTGCCAACACCGCCATGCGGCGATCGGTTGGGTTTACCGGACGACCAGGGCCTTTAAGGCGTTTTACTGACTCATCGGTATTTACCGCAACGATTAGGCGATCGCCCAGTTCAGCAGCATGGTTTAAGTAAGACACATGCCCAGCGTGCAGAATATCAAAGCAGCCATTTGTCATAACGACTTTCTCGCCACGAGCTCGTGCTTTTTTCACCGCTTCGATCAGTGCTTTTTCTGAAATCACACCGTAATCCGTGTCTTGGCTGCCATGTACCGCTTCTGCTAATTCAATCTCAGAAAGCGTTGACGTGCCTAGTTTACCAACTACAACACCTGCCGCTGCGTTTGCTAGTGCACACGCTTCTTCAAATGATTTGCCTGCGGCAACAGACGCTGCCAATACAGAGATAACTGTGTCGCCCGCACCTGTCACGTCGTACACTTCTTTCGCTTGAGTTGGAAGGTGGAACGGTTCCTGACCACGACGAATCAAGGTCATTCCGTTTTCGCTGCGTGTCACTAAAAGCGCTTCAAATTCAAACTCTTCAACCAAAGCCAGTGCTTTCTCTACTAGCTCTTGGTCAGATTTCACTTTACCTACAACGTCTTCGAACTCTTTCATGTTTGGCGTAAGAAGTGTTGCGCCACGGTAGCGTTCAAAATCCGCACCTTTCGGGTCAATGAAAACCGGAATATTTGCTGCGCGCGCTTTTTGAATGTATGCCTGAACATGCTCTAACGAACCTTTTGCGTAATCAGACATAATCACGGCTTTAACGTTTGGCAGTGCGGCATCCATTCGAGATAACACTGGCGCAGAATCTGTGTTTTCAAACTTGTCTTCGAAGTCGAGACGAATAAGCTGTTGTCCACGGCTCATTACACGAAGCTTCGTAATCGTTGGGTAATCAGGCAGTGCAACGAAATCGCACTTCACATTGAGTGAGCTCAGCGTCTCCGTCAGCACTTTTGCAGGCTCATCTTCCCCAGTTAGACCAACAATGTGAGCATGGCCACCTAGTGATGCGATGTTCATCGCAACGTTCGCAGCACCACCAGGACGCTCTTCATTGTTTTCTACTTTTACAACAGGAACCGGCGCTTCAGGAGAAATGCGCCCGGTTGGGCCATACCAGTAACGATCTAGCATGACATCACCGATGATGAGCACACCAGCGCTGTTGTAATCAGGTAGAATTGGTTTCATTGTTGGTCTCCAAAAATTAAATCGAAGTGAGTTTATCACAGCCCTTATCGAGGCTAAATATATGGTCTTAACTGAACCACTGATTCCAAGCCTGTTTTACCCACTCCCTTTCGGCAACAAACTTGTCTTCCACCACATCAGCGTCTAAATTGAGTAGATTTCGGCGGTGTATTTCGTTGCGCATTGTCGTGTAAGCACGTATCAACTGCATTGCTTGGTCTTCGTCCATGACATTTTGCGCAATGAGCGTTTCAAAGATGCGCACATTATCACACCAACGCGTCAATTTCGGCTTATCGTGACTATAGTTGAGCACTAGGTACTGAGCGAGAAATTCGATATCGGTAATCCCACCCACATCTTGCTTGAGCATAAAGCGGCCTGGCTTTTTCCCCCCAAGATGACCGCGCATTTTTTCTCTCATTTCGACAACGTCTTTTTTCAGTTCAGCTTGATCGCGTGCTTTGCACAACACATCATGCCGCGTATTGTGAAATGCGATCGCCAGTGGTTCATCACCATAAATCATGCGCGCGCGGACAAGTGCTTGATGCTCCCATGTCCACGCGTCTTGATGTTGATAGTCGTCGAACGCGTCCGTTGGGCTAACCAACAAACCCGATGCACCGGACGGACGCAATCGGGTATCGACCTCGTATAAAATACCGGAAGCGGTGCGAGTGGAGAAAATATGAATGATACGCTGTGCTAAACGAAGGTAGAACTGACGACCATCAATCTCTTTTTTGCCGTCAGTGTAGACATTGACTGGGCAGTCATGCATGAAGACAATATCCAAATCGGAGTTATAGCCGAGCTCCCACCCTCCGACTTTACCATAACCAATTACAGCAAAGCCTTTGCCTTCACGATCTTTCACATGCGTTGGCTCGCCATACTTTTCAGATACTTGCAACCAAGCCTGACTGATCACCGCATCCACGATAGCTTCCGCTAAATAAGTTAAATGGTCACTCACTTTCATCACTGGCAATGCGCCAGCAATATCTGCCGCTGCAATACGCAAAATACAAATTTGCTTAAACTGACGCAACGCTTCCATTTGCTGTTCCATATCATCTTCAGGAATACGCGCCAAATAATCACGCAGCTCTGTACGGTAACTGTCTAATGGAATGGGATTGTATAGCTGCGCAGGGTCGATCAACTCATCAAGCAAGATAGGATAACGAGACAGCTGCTCTGAAATCATTGGGCTTGCGGTACACAAACGTACGAGCTGCACCAGAGCCGCTGGATGCTCATCCAATAATTCCAAGTAAGTTGTGCGAGTGCAGATGTTGTGTAGCAAGTGAAGTACACGAGATAAACCAAACTGTGCATCAGGATGGGCAAAGACCGCATCAAACACTTTCGGCATCAAACGATTGAGCACTTCGCGTCCACGTGGGCCTAACGTTTTTTTGGCCAGATCGGTTTTAAAGTTGATGATGGTTTTCGCGCATGAAGCAAAGTCTTCAATCTGAATATCCTGCTGCAAGATATGCTCAAGAACGTCTTGTTTGTCGGCCATATCCCATAGCTCATGAAAATGACGAGCAACAGTAGTCCCCTCGTCTTCTTCATCATCACCAATTAGTGATTCAAAAACTTGGTGAACATTTGCCATATGCTGCTGGGTTTGCTCAATTAATTGCTCCCAACAGCTCATTTTCATCGCAGTGGCGAGCTTTAAGCGTTCGGTTTCGCAATCAGGCAGCGTCTGGGTTTGCTTATCCGCCATTGCTTGCAACAAGTTTTCTAATTGACGCAAGTACTTGTATGCAGCTTCTAGATCGCTGATTTCTTTTGGAGTAAGCAATGCCAGTTCTTCAATGCCTTGCAGCGTTTCCAACAGCCCTCGATTACGCAAAGAAGGCTCTCGACCACCTCGAATCAATTGAAAAACTTGAGCGATAAATTCAATTTCTCGGATGCCACCCGCACCTAGCTTAATGTTGTTATTCAACCCTCGGCGGCGAACCTCGCTACTGATCATCGACTTCATTCGTCGCAAAGATTGAATCGCACTGAAATCAATATAACGACGAAAAACAAAAGGGCGCAGCATTTGGCGTAGCTCTTGATACTGCGGGTACATCTCACATCCCATCACCCGAGCTTTGATCATCGCGTAACGTTCCCAATCTCGCCCCTGTTCTTGGTAATAATCTTCAAGTGCGGCATAGCTCATTACCAAGGGGCCACTTTCTCCAAATGGGCGAAGTCGCATGTCGACGCGGTAGCAAAAACCATCGAAGGTTTGTTGGTCGAGCGCTTTGATGATGCGTTGACCAAGACGAGTAAAGAACTGGGCATTGGCAATGCTTCGGCGTGCGCCTTGGGTTTCACCATTCTCTGGGTACGTGAAAATTAGATCAATATCGGAAGAAAAGTTTAGCTCGCCACCACCCAGTTTCCCCATGCCGATAATTAACATCGGCTGCACTTCACCGTCCTCACTTGTTGGCGTGCCCCACTCCTGACAACACACTTGATATTGCCATTGATAGGTTTCAAAAATCATCGCTTCTGCCAACTCAGATAAGTGGCTTAAAGACGTCTCTAGAGACCATGCATGCGTGAAATCCTTCCACGCAATGTACACCATTTCTCGATTGCGAAACTGACGCAATACGCGATGACCAGACATCTCATCAGGACATTGTTCCAACAGTTCAGCAAGGCGTGAGCGGTAAGACTCCTGACGACTTGGCTGCGCTAACATACTTGGCAACTCACGGGCTAGGACTTCATCGCGATGAATGGCTTCAGTTATAAACTGGCTTAAGCCCGCCACATAACGAAATTGCTGCGCAACCTCATCGGGCCAAAGGGGAAAATAACCTGCGTCTTGGGCGTTTTGTACGGCAGATTCAGCGATAGAAATCAGTGGCGAAGGCAGCTGCATTTTTCTTCCTTGTTTGAAAAGCACGGTAACTCATTCTTTATACCAGACTGAAAGCAAATAAAAACGCCCACAAAAGGTTTGTGGGCGTTTTATCAAAAGTTCGGGATCGAATATTAAACTTGGAAAGATTTGATCTTCTTGTCTAGCTCACCTGCATTATTTTGCATCATTTCAGAGGTTTCTAGCAGCTCGGTAACAACAACAACTGAGGCTTCAACCAACTCACGTACATTGGTGAGGTTTTGGCTCATCTCTTCTGCAACACTGCTTTGCTGACCAGACGCCGTCGCGATCTGGAAGTTCATGTCATTGATTTGCGTCACTTGCCCAACAATACCATCGAGCTCAGATCCAGCATTAGAAACCAGCTCGTTTCCATCTGCCGCTTCTACAACGCTTTTTTCCATGAGTTCTACCGCAGATTCAGCACTGGTTTGCAGCTGTGCGATCATCTCTTGAATTTCTACCGTCGCTTGTTGTGTACGTTGGGCAAGGTTACGAACTTCATCTGCAACCACAGCAAAACCCCGCCCAGCCTCGCCAGCTCGCGCCGCTTCAATCGCCGCATTCAGTGCAAGCAGGTTGGTTTGTTCAGAAATGCCTTGAATCGTCCCTACAACGCTACCAATGGCTTCAACACGTTCTTCAACTTGGTTAACCGCTTGTGCCGATGAAGCGATATCCGACGAAAGTTCACTCATTTTCGCCATTGTACTTTGCAAGAACTGCTGACCAGAAATTGCTTGTGCGGAAGCTTGCTCTGTTAGAGAAGATGCCGTCTGGGCATGTTCCGCAACCGTTTGGACCGTCGACGACATTTCACTCATCGCCGTAGCAAGTTGATCAATTTCGTTAAACTCTTCTTGCGCCGATTCCTTCGTTTCCGACATGCTCAGCGTCATGACTTCGGTGAGCGTTGATAATTCATCAGACGCATTAATTTGCATTTGAATAACATCGTGCAATTGTCGACGTGTCTTTTCTAATTCACGTGCCACGTCTCCGTATTCATCTTTACAATCCATACCAAATGGAACAGAGAGGTTCTTGCTCGCCATCAGTTTGATCGCGTCGCTCAGATACTGTGTTTGACGCAACATCACTCTAGCCGCCGCTAATAAGAGCACGACAAAAACCACAATCAATAAGGCGGTTTGCCAAGCAACTTGCGTTAAATATGCTTCATAATGCTGTTGGGCAACTTGCGCGTTTTGTGTCGCCGCTAAAAGTGAGTCGTAAAAAGTGTTTGCGTCCCACAGTTGTTTTGCCACGATCAGGACAGTACTGAAGACCATCAACATGACCATTTTAGGCACCAGTCGAATGTCGGATATGACCCTTTCCCATGGCTTAAATGCCAGCTTTTCCATTGTCAGTTCTCCACCGAGTCTTATATAGTCTTTATCTATAATCTTTATATTACTTATAGTTATGTTCGCGCTTTGCGTGGTTACGCGATTTATTTTGAGCTTCGTATGAAAAACAATGATATCAAAGACAGCACACGACCGATGGGCCTGTTGTCACTAATATTGTCTTTTATGGCACTATTTGTGATCTCTGGCTTGTTGTTTTTCCCGATCGATCACGAAACCCGTCAAGTTCTTATCGGTCTGGATTTCATAATCTGTAGTATTTTTCTACTACAGCTCACCATTGATTTGATCCGGTCCACAGATCGCTGGTTATTCCTTAAACGTCATTGGATAGATTTCGTGGCGAGCATCCCATTGATAGAGCCCCTGCGCTTTGCTCGTATTTTTCATATTATGCGAGTGGTATTAGTACTGCGTTCGTCAAAGTTCATTTTGCATCAGCTCAAAGAAAACCGCCGCGAAACTACGGTCGCCTCTATACTGCTATTGATGGTTATCCTCATAACGCTCGGTTCTAGTGCAATGCTGTTTATCGAAGCGAAAAACCCAGAAGCGAATATTCGCACTGGCGCCGATGCTTTGTGGTGGGTATTTGTAACGATCTCAACGGTTGGTTACGGCGATCATTATCCTGTGACCTCCATAGGAAAGTTTTTGGCTGTCATCATCATTGTTTGCGGGGTGGGTATCTTTGGTATGATCTCGGGTCTTATCACCTCTATCCTTACTGCTCCAACGAAACAACAGACGCACAGTTCAATCAATAAAGAACGTATGCTCGAGCAGCTCCTAACCCAACAAGCGCAAATACTAGAACGACTCGATTTCATGGAAAAAGAGCTACAACAACGTAAAACAGAGACAAAAAAATAGGACCATGCGGTCCTATTTTTTTGTCGTTACCACCAGAACGATCATTCACGCCAATAAGGCTGTACTTCCACACTGATCGCTCGGGTTTGATCCATTGCATGCAAAATTGAGCGCTCTTGACGGTGCAACCAGCGTTCTAACTGCTCTTTTTCTGCGTCTTCCAGCATATCAACCAACGGGAGCAAGTGGTTCAGCATTAGCAGATCATCGATACCATGCACCAGATCCGCCCATGGTAAACGGAAGCTGTTACGCTCATCCGAGTTATACAAACTCGCGAAACCAATACCAGTATAGAGGTTACGCAATAAGCGATAACGCTGATCAACGTACTCTTGCGCCGTCAAATCGCGCTCTGCTGGGAAAGCTTCCATTAGCTCAGCCCAAGTGCGATCGAGCTGAGTAACTGAAAACGGCATGATATTACTTGCCATTTTTTCACGTGCTTTTTCATCAAGAAATGGCTGCCAACCGCGCGCTAAGATCCAGCGGCTTAGATCCAGCAGTAACCCTGTGTAACGCGCGGAATTGAGCAACCCTAGCACTTCTTCACGGCTTGGCAACTCTTGTAACTGCTGAGTCAACTCAGATACTAAGAACTTACGTGCATCCAACTTGCGCAGCACATTGCCTTTGTCATCTAAAAGCTCTTCAAGGTGTGCATGCTCATCCAACCAACTCAGTTCTTCTTCCAACCATTTAAGCTCTTGGCGCAGAATCGCGCTCGCGCGACGAGGGACAATCCCGCCAAAAATGGTCAATGTTTGACGAATGAAACGAATGGCATTACTGATTTCACGCAGTGCTTCCACGCTGTCACGCTCAGCATAAATTTGCTCGTGATAATGCCAATGAGACAAAGCGTGCTCTAAAGAGTTGATCAAGCAAAATTCAACGGTATCCGTCGGACTACTGTCCACAAGTGCCAATGATTTTACTTCATCACCCGCATAACCGCTTGCAAGTCGATAACCTTTCGCCGCTTTGCTCAAGTTACCCAAGCGCATACCACCTTGCTCGCAAAAGCTGCGTGCCAGTGTGAATAAAGCTTCGGTTTGGCCAGACTTAAGTTCCAGTTCAACTTCGCAAATTGGCTCTTGCTTCTCTTCTTCGTCTTCACCTTTGGCTACAACTAAGCCTTGGTCAAAAGCAACTTCAATCTGACTGCCATCGGGCATGCCAATCAGCCATTGTTCACGTGTGAAGTTGGTCGAGAATAATGGCATAAGCTCGGATTGCAGCGTTTCTGCATCTTTACCTGGAGGCCAAATATCTAGAGGATGAAGCGACAGATTAGGCTCGTCGCTAGTGTGCTCAGCATTGTATTCTGGTCTTTGATGTAAGCCTGCGACGACGCGTCCTGCTGTCTTTACGGTTTGGACGAATACATCATCAAAACGGCGAATTCTTAAACCAATGTCGTGCTTTCTGAGCCATTTATCGGCAGTATCAAAATAGGTGTTACCCAAGTCACGACAACTATGCTGAAGTACTTTTGTCTCAGAAATTTTTTCTTTTAAAGTTTCTGAAAATTCAGGAGAAACAAAAAACTTCAGTTCTATTTCGGTTTCCATAGCTATACCTTTCAAAGCAGATAGAAACAGGATATTGCGTAATTTCTCACACGGCAAGAGAGAAATATCGCCGGAATGATGATCTAAAACAGTTTTAATGAGCGATTTAATGCGTTACCATGCGCGCCTTTATAGCCATCGTTCAACATTTCGCCAAGCACTCAGAAATGGTGTATGTTTTTTTAAGGTTATAGTTATTAGGTTGAATGACCATGCCAGTAAATACAATTATGGGGTTATTTGCAAAGTCCCCAATTAAGCCTTTGCAACGCCACGTTGTGTGTGTCAACGAATGTTGTTCACACTTGGTGAAATTCTTTGAAGTATCTTCAAAGGGTGATTGGGAAAAAGCAGCAGAAATCCGTGCACAAATTTCTCACCTAGAGAAAGAAGCGGATGTGCTGAAACGTGAAATCCGTCTAAAACTGCCTCGCGGTTTGTTCATGCCAGTCGACCGTACTGACATGCTTGAGCTTTTGACTCAACAGGACAAACTTGCAAACCTGGCAAAAGACATTGCTGGCCGTGTATATGGTCGTCAACTTGTCATCCCTGAGGCTCTCCAACCAAACTTCCTCGCTTACGTTCAACGTTGTCTTGATGCTGCCGATCAGGCGCAAAAGGTAATCAATGAACTTGATGAATTGCTAGAAACCGGCTTCAAAGGCCGTGAAGTGACGCTCGTCGCTGAAATGATTCATCAATTAGACGTTATCGAAGATGATACCGATGCCATGCAGATTGAACTTCGCCAACAGTTGATGGTGATTGAAGCTGACATGAACCCTATCGATGTCATGTTCCTGTACAAGATTCTTGAATGGGTAGGTGGTATTGCCGACCAAGCGCAGCGCGTAGGTGCTCGTTTGGAAGTCATGCTATCTCGATCTTAAAACATAAAGTTAACGACATAACGAAGAGCATAATTAACACGTGTCATAGGGACGATGGCTATTTTCATCGTCTTATGGTTTGGCGCGCGTAAAATTTTGTTCCGCTTGTTATAAAACAACTAGGTATTACGATGGATATCCTTGCGAACTACGGCACTGTCCTGATTATTGTTGCAGCGATTTTTGGTTTCATGATGGCGATTGGTATTGGCGCGAACGACGTTGCTAATGCGATGGGTACATCTGTAGGTTCAAAAGCGCTAACTGTAAAACAAGCTATCATCATTGCGATGATCTTCGAATTTGCAGGTGCTTACCTTGCAGGCGGTGAAGTAACCGACACTATCCGTAAAGGTGTAATCGAAACTTCTTTATTTGCTAGTCAACCAGATGTTCTTGTCTACGGCATGATGTCTGCGCTTTTAGCAGCAGGTACATGGCTGCTTCTTGCTTCTTACATGGGCTGGCCAGTATCAACGACTCACTCAATCATCGGTGCAATCATTGGTTTTGCATGCGTATCTGTAGGTACTGAAGCGGTTGACTGGGGCAGCGTTCAAGGCATTGTTGGTAGCTGGATTATTACGCCAGTGATTTCAGGTTTCTTTGCTTACGTTATCTTTGTCAGCGCACAACGCCTGATTTTTGATACAGAGAACCCTCTGTTTAATGCGAAACGTTTTGTACCTGTTTACATGTTCATCACAACAATGGTGATTGCACTTGTAACCATCAAAAAAGGTCTAAAACACGTTGGTCTTCACCTGACCAATGGTGAAGCCTGGATGTGGGCAGCAGCAGTTTCAGCACTTGTGATGATTGGCGGCTACGTATACATCCAGAAAAAATTCGCTAATCGCGAAGAAGACCGCAGCTTTTCTGGCGTGGAAGGTATCTTCAGCGTTCTGATGGTTATCACCGCTTGTGCGATGGCATTTGCACACGGTTCAAACGACGTTGCAAACGCCATTGGTCCACTGTCTGCTGTCGTATCGACTGTTGAACACATGGGCGAAATCAGCACGAAAAGCACCATCGCTTGGTGGATTCTACCTCTTGGTGGTATTGGTATCGTGGTCGGTCTTGCAACACTAGGTCACAAAGTAATGGCAACCGTTGGTACAGGCATCACTGAGCTAACGCCTAGCCGCGGTTTTGCAGCACAGCTAGCAACAGCATGTACGGTAGTTCTAGCGTCTGGTACAGGCCTGCCAATTTCAACCACTCAAACATTGGTTGGTGCGGTTCTCGGTGTTGGCTTTGCTCGTGGTATCGCAGCACTGAACCTAGGCGTAGTTCGTAACATCGTGGCATCATGGATCGTTACACTACCAGCGGGTGCGTTATTGGCCGTAGTATTCTTCTACGGACTTCAAGCGATGTTCGCTTAAGACACTCGTCAATAGAATGTAAGCGCTTTGTCATTATTGACTCAAACGCACAGAAAGGGAGGCTTTGCCTCCCTTCTTTGTTGCACCGAAGTTTGAAACTGCATACTATTCGTCTATTTCCGGCTCCAATCATTCGGTGCCAACGCTGTCTCCAAGAAAAATCGTTAAGGGATTTACTGTGAAAAAACTAATCATCACGGTTTTGTTTACTTTGCTAGCAGCGCCAGCGGCCCTAGCAGCAGACCGTTATATTTCTGATGACCTCTTCACTTTTATGCACTCAGGTCCAAATAACACCTACCGTATTATTGGTAGTGTTAACGCCGGTTCTAAAGTACAACTGATTAAAACCAACCGAGATACTGGCTACACGCAAGTTCGTGATGACCGTGGTCGCACTGGTTGGGTACAAAGCAAGTTTGTGACAAACCAAGAGAGCATGGCAATTCGCCTTCCTCGCATTGAGAAAGAGCTAGCCGAAGTAAAAGAGCAGCTTGCTAATGCTCGTCAAACTTCTGATGCAGAGAAAGCAGGTCTTGTTACCTCTCTCGAAACACGTAACCAACAAATTTCAGATCTAGAAAATAAATACTCTGAGATCAGTGATCAGCTTACTTCTGTTGAAACAGAAAACCGCGAGCTACGCGCAAAGCTGGATACACAAAAAGATGACATGCTGCTTAAGTACTTCACTTATGGCGGCGGTGTTGCAGGTTTAGGTTTACTATTTGGTTTGATTCTTCCGCATGTCATGCCTCGTAGAAAGCGCTCTCCTGCGGGTTGGGCATAAACCCTTACGCTTTTATCTTTAAAAAGAACGCAAAAGCCAGTCGATATTGACTGGCTTTTTAGTTTGCTTCGTTTGATAGAAGTGAGTACTACTCCCCCATTGAACTAGAGGCTCGACGACGATCCGTTGCGCCATAAAGCTTGCCATCTTTTAGCTCAATTGCATTCAAACCGCTTACCACTGGAATAACGTGCACTGGGTAGCCAAGCTCCATAAACTCAGGCACCAACATTTCTGCGAACGTTTTCTTTTCCACCAGCAAACCAGTTGGGTCATAAGACTTGGTGCGGTCTATCTTAGTGCCATACTGGATGTTTGGTAAGTCAATAGCCTCTTGCGCTGATAAATTCCAATCCAGCACCCCAACCACGGTTTTGAGTACATACCCCGGGATTTGTGAACTACCTGGTGACCCAACCACCAAACGCAAGTTATCATCACTGTCCATCACCATTAATGGCGTAATAGCCGAACGTGGACGCTTGCCCGCTTCAATTGAGTTTTGCGTAGGCTTGCCGTTAACCGTTGGCTGAGGTGAGAAGTTAGCCATCTGCGCATTCAAGATAACGCCATCGACCATCACACCCGAGCCCATACCCGTTCCTACCGTGCTGGTCATCGCAATTGCATTTCCATCTCTATCGACGATAGAAATATGCCCTGTATCTTTGCTCTCGAAGCCTTGATATTGCGCATACTGAGTTTGCGTTATCTGTCCTGCTTTTGGATCCTCTTTTAAAGTGCCATTATCAGGGATTAAATCACGTCTCTGATCTAGATAGGCTTTAGACAATAACTGTTCAACTGGCGCTTCCACATAATCCGGATCTCCGGCATACGCAATACGATCGGCTTTTGCTATTCGCATCGCTTCAGTCATGAGACGCCAAGGTTCCACATCCGTTTTCGCCATATGGGCAATGTCATAGGGTGCAAGCAGTTCAAGACTCTGAGCGACCATCACACCGCCCGAAGCTGGGTAACCAAAAGAGACGATTTTATTACCACGGTAGTCGTTCTCAATGATGTCACGCTGCTTCACTTGGTAATGTTTAAAATCTTCTAAAGACAACTTCTCGTGTTGGTCGTCAATACGACTATTAACCGTCTCTACGATGTGCTGACCAAGCTCACCACCATAAAGGTAACTATCGCCTTGTTGCGCGATCTTCCTCAGCGTCTCAGCCATCTTAGGGTTCTTCATCAAGGTTCCCGTCGGCTTAATATCGTCCCCTTGCCAATACAAGGCTTTCACTTCCGGATCTTGCTCGAGTCGGCTTTGCTCTCTTACTACGATGTCGTAGGTGTAGCTGTTCATCGCGTACCCATTGCTCGCCAATGTAATCGCCGGCTTAATCAGCTCTGCCCATGGCAACTTGCCGTATTGTTCATGAGTGGTGTAAAGCAACCGCAACGTGCCCGGAACCGCAACAGAACGAGGGCCTAATATTTCGTTGCGACTGAGTACTTCCCCATTCTCAACAAACATTTCAGGGTTCGCGCTAGAGGGTGCTTCATCTCGACCATCAAGGGCCAGAAATTTTTTCTCGTCATGTTGATAAAACAGCGCGAAAGTCCCGCCGCCAATTCCGGTCATATCTGGCTCAACGACAGACATCACCATCTGCATCGCGACCATAGCATCAACAGCGTTACCGCCTTCTTTCAATATTGAGTAACCGGTACTACTCACGTAAGGATTCGTCGCACTGACCATGAAATCTTGCCCGCAACTATCTGGTGTAACTGGGAATGGGTCTGGCTTTGCTGCATAGCTTGTCGATGCAACAATACTTAAAGAAAAAATCAGAATACGCATGTGTCTCTGTTTAGACTCCTATTATGTGAAGGGGTCTAACGTGGACCAAGTCATTACTCCGAAGTTCGTGAAGATGGTGTCTTTTTACACAACGCTGACTGGAATCGCGCTATCAATAGATGAATGATATTGGTGCTATTTAAACGACTGAGAAAAGCTATATTTTGCTTGTTTGAGTATCTAAAAATCATCACCAGAATAGATGCAAAAGATGCTCTGAAAAATAAAAAGCCAGCGATATGATTTCGCTGGCTTGATGTGTTTCTACAAGAGTTACCCTTTCCACTCATACAACGCTGGTATACGAATTTGCTCACCTTGGAACTCAACAATCACAGCTTGCGGTTGTATTTCTCTTAGAGTGACCTGATCATCAACGACATCCCCTTGATGATACTCAACATTGTTAATTTTCACCCAACGGCGATTTTCATCACTAGCGTACATATGGGTTTGCAAATTAAGCGCAGGTAGACGCCCTTGCCACTGGTGAGCGTTGTGCTCTAAATCGTTCACGCGTGCCGTTTGTGATGACGAATTGTCATCATCTCGGGATAAGGCATTTTCGACCTTCCTAGCTAAATCAGGAGATAATGAGGATAAATCCAGATCATCCAAAGACAACCCGAGGTCCTCTTCAGCAGCAGAAGTCGTTTGGGTTGATGCTGAGTTGCGTGTTTCATCTCTGCTTGGTGTATGGCTCGTGTATTCATCGGGGGTGGTAAATGTACCAAAATCACGCGATAGCTCTGCACTTGGCCACTCTCTTGGCAATTGGGCCAACTGGGTGTTCTCTGGATAGTCCAATACTTTGAAAGGTGATACCACTTCGACCTTTTCTATCGGGGACGTTGTCTCTACTTCAACACTCGGTGCAAAGAGATCTAAGTACCAAGCGACTCCAATAGCAGAAGCAGTGATTGGCAGCAAGAACAGACCTATATGTTTCACAGCTGACATTATGCGTCCTCCTTTTCTATTCTCGCCAGTTGAGGCGCATCTGGCTGAACATTTTGCTGAAGTCGGTCTAGCGTTCGCTTACCTGCAATACCATCGACACCAATTCCTTGCCAACGTTGAAATAATTCGACTCGCTCTTTCATCGCACCATCAAAAATAGACGTTTCAAGCAGTGGCTCACTCACCGCTTCTGCTAATAATCGGTCTAATACTTCAATCGCAGGGCCTTCCATGTCTAAACGTAATGTTTCATTCAGCGGAGCATGCCACAGTTCGATAATATTGCCCTGCCACAACGGCTTTAGCCATGAAATTGGCAGACGGAGACGCTGCTTACCATTGAGCACTTCAGCTTGATCATTACCGACGGCATATAGAATGACATACCCAACATCACCTTGATAATTCAACTCCAAGATCACAGGGCGATTTTGTTGCATCAACAGCGGCCAAGTCGCCATTTTACGCTCACAACGCATAGTCGACTGCGGTTCTGACAAACAAAGATTATCGCGAACCGATGCTTGATACCCCCACAAACGATACAAATCATTTACAGCGAGGTTCGACTGTTTTTGTGTTAACAATAAATTACGCTGCTCATCCGTTAACTGTTGGCTGACGACGGTTGGTGTTGGCTCTACTCTTGGCTCCGTCACTTGTGTCAACACTGACGTCGCTTGAGCTGGCATATAATTCACGATCGCCCACCCCGTACTTAATGCAGCAATAAGGCCTACCGTGACAGAGCCCCAAGCAGGCCAACGGAAAGTCCGGCGCTCTTTTTTATCTTGCTGATAAATATCTGCCTGAAACTGCATCACCTCTTCACAGGCCTGCTGAACGGTTTGCTTATCCACAACCACATTACCCTGGTGATAACTGATGTTGAGGGATTTGTCACAGATAAGGTTGATGAGCCGCGGTATACCGTGACTGTATTTGGCTATAAGTTTACAAGAAGCACGATTAAACAGTTGCTGGTCGCCACCAGCTGTATGTAGTCGAAATGCGATGTAATCTTCTGTCTCTTTTTCATCCAACGGCAACAGGTGATAACGCCCGGTAATACGCTGGGCAAGTTGGCGTAGTTGTGTTGTTTGTAATAACCGCTGCAATTCAGGCTGCCCGACCAACAACACTTTGAGCAGTTTTCTGGTATCGGTTTCCAAGTTAGTCAACAAGCGCAACTGCTCTAAAACGTCGGCAGCAAGGTGTTGAGCCTCATCAATGACCAGCAATGTCTGCCAGCCTGAACGATAATTACGCAGCAAATATTGATGGATAACCTGGTTTAGCTGTTTGAGGTTTGCGTCTGGCGGATAGGTGATTTTGAACTCATCACAAATGGCTTCGAGCAAGTCTCTACTCGAAAACGTGGGATTGAGAATAAGACCCGCTTTGGTGTTATCACCCAAATTCGCCAGCATCGCTTTTGCGACGGTCGTTTTGCCTGTACCTACTTCGCCAGTAAGCATAGCAAAGCCACCGCCATCGCCTAGCCCAGCTTGGAGATGTGTGATTGCCTCTTTGTGACGTTGGCTTAAATACAAATAACGTGAGTTTGGAACAATCGAAAATGGTTGTTCGACAAACCCAAAAAAGTCCTTATACATTAGGCTCTCCAGCTAAAAAACCACCTGAGAATAGTCAGATATAATATAAACATAGCCGCATCTACTCTCGGGAGTAAAGAAAAGTACCATTGCTTGCTACAATGTCCAACGGCATATCCATAAATTAAGAGGTAATTCGTGCAAGTTTATTTAGTAGGTGGCGCAGTTCGAGATAAATTGCTCGGAATTGATAGTTATGACAATGATTGGGTGGTCGTAGGCGCGACGCCTGAGATGATGTTGTCCCAAGGGTACACCGCCGTTGGTAAAGACTTTCCTGTATTTCTGCATCCCAAAAGTAAAGAAGAACATGCCCTTGCACGAACAGAGAGAAAGTCAGGTTCTGGTTACACTGGTTTTGAATGTTTCTTCGATCAAAACGTCACCTTAGAAGAAGATTTGATACGTCGTGATTTAACCATTAACGCGATGGCAATGGAGAGTGATGGCACGATCCATGACCCATATGGTGGCCAGCAAGATCTCAACGATAAACTGCTACGCCATGTATCAGACGCCTTTATTGAAGACCCTCTACGCGTTTTACGTGTCGCTCGCTTCGCTGCAAAGCTTGCTGATCTAAACTTTACGGTTGCCGACGAAACTATGCGGTTAATGCGTCACATGGCAGAGTTCGGAGAGCTGAGCACACTGACTCCCGAGCGTGTTTGGCAAGAATGGCATAAATCTCTCTCTACTCCTCGCCCTGATATTTTCTTATCGGTTCTACGAGACTGTGGTGCATTAACCGTGGTGTTACCTGAAATTGATGCACTATTTGGCGTACCTCAACCTGAGAAGTGGCATCCAGAAATCGATACTGGCATCCATACTTTGATGGTGGCAGAGCAAGCCGCAAAATTGAGTAACTCACTCCCCGTCAGGTTTGCCGCCCAAGTGCATGACTTGGGTAAAGGCGTGACGCCAGAGAGCGAATGGCCAAGCCACAAAATGCATTGCCATACAGGATTAAAACTGCTCAAAAAGCTGTGCGAACGTGTCCGGGTACCAAATGAGTTTCGTGATTTAGCCTTGATGGTGTGCGAACAGCACTCCAATATTCATCGCGCGGCTGAACTTAAACCACAAACCATAATTAAAATACTCAATAAACTTGATGTGTGGCGTAAGTCCGAACGTCTGCAAGATATCTTGCTTTGCTGCCAAGCGGATCACGCTGGTCGTAAAGGACTGGAAACGCAACCATATCCACAGGCGGATATTTTTAGGCAAGCCTACCAAGCAGCAGCGGCAGTTGACGTTCAAGCCATTATCAAAGAGGGCTTTAAAGGCCCTGCGATTCGTGACGAGCAAGAAAAACGACGTATTGAAGCAGTGAAAGCAGCACTTAAGAAGTAACGAACAAACAAAAACGCCCGCGGATTTCGCGGGCGTTTTTCGTTAACATCAATTATGCACTTAATAGAAAAGCGAACAAACCGACGCCCAAAATGAGACGGTAAATCACAAACGGTGTCATGCCCATTCGTGAAATCATCTTCAAGAAGAAGTGGATACAGATGTACGCACTGATAAACGATGTGATAATGCCAGTCATTAAGAAACCAACATGGACAGGTTCACCACTGGTCACTAACTTCATGCCTAAGTAGCTACCAGCTAATGTAATGATTGGGATCGACATTAAAAACGAAAATCGGGCAGCCGCTTCTCGAGTAAAGCCAAGGTAAAGCGCTGCTGTGATGGTCGCCCCTGAACGTGAAGTTCCAGGAATCATCGCTAAGGCTTGAGCAATACCGATAAATACAGCTTTCTTCCAACCCGTTTGGTATTCATCGGCAACGAGTTTAGCGTTTTTGTCTACCCACCATAGCAACAGGCCAAATACGATCGTAGTAGTCGCGATGACGTAAGCGCTACGTAGATACACTTCAATGATGTCTTTCATCAATAAGCCGAACACACAAGCTGGAATCGTCGCAATCACGATCATCCAAGCCAATTTAGCTTCTTTACTGCGATCTCCTTTAAAGATCGAAGCAAATAACGCTTGAAACAAAGTGATTACTTCATGACGAAAATAGATCACGACAGCCATTAATGTACCGACGTGAACAGCAACATCAAAGGCTAGACCTTGGTCTTCCCATCCTAAAATAGCGGAAGGCAGGATCAAATGGGCAGAGCTTGAAATAGGCAAAAACTCTGTCAGCCCCTGAATCAGAGCCAAAATAAAGGCTTCAAAATAACTCATGTAAACAACTCAAATTAAAAATGAAAGGAAACGGGTTTGAGCGAATCGACTGGCTGCATAGCATGCCAAATGTCTGCGACTGTGCGTCCATCGCCTGGGATCACTAATTGCGGTTCGAGATCATACAGCGGCTTTGTGACAAAAGGATATTTGTAGATATCACTGCGAGGTAGCTCAGGTTTTTTCTTGGAGACGCGCTCACCGAACAACACTATATCGAGATCCAGTGTTCGATCCTGATACTTTTGCGCGTTTTCTTCGCGTCCCCACTTAAATTCAATCTCGCGTAGTTGATGGCTCAACTCTTCTAATGACAACTCGGTACGCATTGCAACGACAAAGTTGTAGAAATTCTTGCTGCTAAAGCCAATAGGTTCGCATTCATATATCGGTGATACGAGGAGATTTTCTCCAAGCCGTTGCAGCTCCTGATACGCAGCAAGCACATGTTGCTCTCTTTCTACGTTCGTCCCAACACCGATATAGGTGGTGATCATGCTCGGCCTCGCTCAATCACCACACCAACAGCACGTGCTTGCGGCACGGCGCCAGGCTTCGCTAGGCGGATTTTCACCCAAGGCACTGAGAAACGCAGCATGATAAGCTCTGCTACTTCTTCAGCCACGCGCTCGACCAGTAAGAAACGACCATTTTCAATGTGGTTAAGTACCGCCTCACTCACCTGCGAATAATCCAGTGCATCTTGCACATCATCACTTTTGCCCGCAGGTTTATTATCGTGTGCCATTTCAATATCTAGAACCAACTTTTGTTTGATTTGTTGCTCCCAGTCGTACACGCCAATTGTGGTGATTACTTCTAACTGTTCAATAAAAACTTTATCCAGAGCCATCTTATGTCCTTCTATTACAGAGGTCGGATACCCGTGAGGGGTAATTTGATCGTAGTATTCTATACCTAAGTAACATTTACTTTGGTCATCACAATGTTACTTAGGTATAAACTGCGAAAGCATCTTTATATACAAGAAATCACATAATGCAAGCTCTATCACAGTGAGGATTTCTGCATTATGTAAATTCGGGGTATGATAGCAACTACGCGGGAACCGAGCATTAAATTCCAATCCATCAAGGACTTCTATGGACGCACTGGCACTGATAATGACAATGGCCGCCTATTTATTAGGTTCGGTTTCCAGTGCGGTTTTGATCTGTCGACTCTTAAAACTGCCAGACCCACGCAGTGTGGGATCTAACAATCCTGGAGCAACGAACGTATTGCGTATTGGCGGACGAGGAGCCGCTGTTTCAGTCTTGTTGTGCGATATGCTCAAAGGCACTATCCCCGTGTGGGGCGGATACTTTCTTGGTATCGACCCTATCATTCTTGGCGTCATCGCCATTGCTGCCTGTCTTGGCCACATGTACCCCATCTTTTTCCACTTTAAAGGCGGAAAAGGTGTCGCAACCGCGCTTGGCGCTATCGCTCCGATTGGTTTGGACTTAACAGGATTGGTGATGTTAACTTGGCTGTCAGTAGCCGCGCTATTCCGCTATTCATCCTTAGCGGCTCTCGTCACGGTTTTGGTCACTCCGTTTTATACTTGGATGTTTAAACCGCAATACACGTTACCTGTTGCTATGCTGTGTTGCTTAATCGTATTTAAGCATCATCAAAATATTCGTCGGCTTTTGTCTGGCGACGAGCCAAAAATCGGCGAGAAGAAACTGACACAAAAAAACTCGGCTTAATGCCGAGTTTTTCGTTTAAAGAGGGATGCATTGGTTACGCATGAACTCGATTCAGGAAGTTCAACAACATTTGGTTGACGAACTCCGGCTGTTCTAAACAACTGATGTGTCCCGCTTGCGGAATTTCTACCAACTCACTGCCCGTGATACAGTCTTTCATTAAATACGATTCGAAAACCGGGCGAGGCTTATCTTCACAGCCCACCGCAATTAACGTCGGCAGAGCGAATTTTTCCGAATCTTCAATCACATCACGGCGACCAAACACCATGCGCCCCATGCGAGCTACTTCCACCGCACGCTCACCGTTCAGCTCTTCTAAACTGCGTTTGAATGAAGCGACAAGTTTAGGGTTATCCTGATTGACGTTGTTGGCAAAGAACAGCGGCACAACGGCTTCAATAATTGGCGCAGGCACTGCTTGGACTTGGCTGATGGTATCAAGCATTGCAAAATACTTTTTATACGTAACTTCTGGCTCCCAGCCAATGAAGGTATCCATCAATACCAGTGACTTAACACGTTGCGGCGCTTGAGCCGTTAGCTCAGCTCCCCACATGCCGCCAACAGATAAGCCCACTATCGAGAATTCTTCGATATCTAAATGATCCATCAATGCCAACATATGTTGTGCATAGTCGGCCAATGACTGTGTCGATGCAGGTGCAGCGTCCGATTCACCATGTGCCCAAAGATCTGGCACAATACAACGGAATGACTGGCTTAAAACCTCAACTTGTGGCGCCCACATTTGGCTATCCCAAAGGTAACTATGACCAAATAGAAGCACAGGGCCCTCACCTTTATCTAGATAAGCAAGTTGCTGACCTTCAATTTCAAACTTATTCATTGTTATATCCATTTCTTATTCTTCCACGTCATCCTAGCACTGAAACAATCGCGAACTGATCGCATCAGTCAGAATGTAAAACGAGGCGGTTCATTGAATAATTAAAAATAAAGGCCTCTGAGGAGCAGAGACCTTTATTACAAAGAACCGGTTTCAAACCTACCGCATAAATTTGACTAAGCGACAGGTGTTAGTTGATCAATTGGCCAACGTGGACGAGCCTCTACTGACATATCAGCCACTTCGCCATTCTTCAAGCGCTGCATGCCTGCGTAAGCGATCATCGCACCGTTATCTGTACAGAACTCAGTACGTGGGTAGTAAACTTCGCCGCCAACTTTCTTCGCTAACTTCTCTAACTCAGCTCGCAAACGACGGTTAGCACTCACACCACCAGCAATAACAATGCGTTTCATGCCTGTTTGCTCAAGCGCGCGCTTACATTTAATAGCCAACGTAGCACACACAGCCTCTTCAAATGCCAATGCGATGTCCGCGCGGGTTTGCTCGTCATCACCGTTTGCAGCAATCGTGTTAGCCGTAAAGGTTTTTAGACCAGAGAAACTCATGTCCAAACCTGGCACATTCGTCATTGGGCGCGGGAACTTAAAGCGGCCCGGTGTACCTTTTTCCGCCAGTTTAGATAATAGTGGACCGCCTGGGTAATCCAAACCCATTAGCTTCGCTGTTTTATCAAACGCTTCGCCCGCCGCATCATCAATCGACTCACCTAGAATTTTGTACTCACCGATGCCTCTCACTTCCACCATCATAGAGTGACCGCCCGATACTAATACCGCCACAAACGGGAACGGTGGAGGGTTATCTTCCAACATTGGGGCCAATAGGTGACCTTCCATATGATGAACAGGTACCGCTGGCACTCCCCAAGCATAAGCAATACTGCGACCGATAGTCGCACCCACTAATAGCGCCCCAACAAGACCAGGCCCCGCGGTATACGCGACACCATCGATGTCTTTTGAAGTTAAGTTCGCTTCTTTTAGTGCCTCTTTAATAAGAGGAATGGTTTTCTTTACGTGGTCACGTGAAGCCAACTCAGGCACCACACCGCCGTAATCTGCGTGCAGTTTTACTTGGCTGTATAGCTTGTGTGACAAGAGACCGTTTTCATCGTCATAAATTGCGATGCCAGTCTCGTCACAAGAGGTTTCAATACCAATAATGCGCATGGTTTTCTCAGTATGCTTTCTGTATAGAGGAAATTTGGGCGTCATATTACCTCGCCTTGGTGCTGCAAACAAATTTTGTACAGACAATAATCGACAAAAGGCTTTACAAAGTAGTTGTGATCGGATTAAAATTCCGCACCATTTTTGATCAAGCTGGTAAGAGACCTAACAATTGTGATTTGGTCTGTTGAATACCAGCGTTAACGAATAACCCCTGAGGTGAAAGGCATATGCCAGTAGTTAAAGTACGTGAAAACGAACCGTTCGACGTTGCTCTACGTCGTTTTAAGCGCTCTTGCGAAAAAGCAGGTATCCTTTCTGAAGTGCGTCGTCGTGAGCACTACGAAAAACCAACTACAGTTCGCAAACGCGCTAAAGCAGCAGCTCAAAAGCGTCACGCTAAGAAGCTAGCTCGCGAAAACGCTCGTCGCGTTCGCCTGTACTAATAACTGAGCTCCAAAAGGAATTTAGTTATGGCTCTGATTGATCAACTCAAAGAAGAGCAAAAATTAGCGATGAAAGCCAAGGACAAATTGCGCCTTGGTACTATTCGTTTAGCCCTATCAGCAATCAAGCAACGTGAAGTTGACGAACAGATTACTCTGAACGATGACGACATTCTTGCAGTATTGACCAAGATGGTTAAACAACGTCGCGACTCTGTAGCGCAGTTTGAAGCAGCGGGTCGTCAAGATCTTGCTGATGCGGAACAAGCAGAAATTACCGTTCTTGAGGACTTTATGCCTCAACCACTGACAGACGAAGAAGTAGCGGCTCTCATCGAGAGCGCGATTGCTGAATCTGGCGCAGCTGGCATGCAAGACATGGGCAAAGTAATGGGCGTTCTGAAACCGCAAATTCAAGGGCGTGCAGATATGGGTAAAGTAAGCGGTTTAGTTCGCGCTAAATTGGCTTAAGGTACCCCACCCAATTGCAGCAAGCCGTGCTATCCTTTGGAGCGCACGGCTTGTTTGTATCTGGATGGATGGAATGAAATCAATGGGCAATACGCTCATTCTTTTAAGGCATTCACTCCACTCATCATCTTCTTTTTTTGTTAGGTTTTATGGCTGGACACATCCCTCGCAGTTTTATCGATGACCTTCTAGCTCGACTTGATATTGTCGATATCATCGACGCACGTGTGAAACTTAAGAAAAAAGGCAAAAACTACGGCGCATGCTGCCCTTTCCACAACGAAAAGACACCCTCATTCAGTGTCAGTCAAGAAAAGCAGTTCTACCATTGTTTTGGTTGTGGCGCGCATGGAAATGCCATCGATTTTTTGATGGAGTTCGACCGACTAGAATTCGTCGAAGCCATTGAAGAACTCGCTTCATACTTGGGTTTAGATGTTCCTCGCGAACAACGTAGCGGCGGTAATGGTTCGTTTCAATCAGGCCCACAAGCAAGCAGCAGTGAAAAACGTAACCTATACGACTTAATGGGCAGCATTGCTCAATTTTATCGTAACCAACTCAAACAGCCAGCAAGTAAGGTGGCGATTGAGTATCTAAAAGATCGCGGCCTGTCTGGTGAAATCGTCCAGAAGTTTGGCATCGGCTATGTGGCTGATGAATGGGATTTAGTTCGTAAGAACTTTGGCCAGAATAAAGAAAACCAAGACATGCTCGTCACAGGCGGCATGTTGATTGAAAACGATAAAGGCAACCGCTACGACCGATTCCGTGGTCGAGTGATGTTTCCTATTCGAGACAGACGCGGCCGAGTAATAGGCTTTGGTGGTAGAGTATTAGGTGACGGGACACCAAAATATCTCAACTCACCCGAAACCCCGATATTTCATAAAGGTAAAGAGTTGTATGGCCTTTATGAAGTACTACAAGCGTACCGTGAGCCACCACAAATTTTAGTGGTTGAAGGCTATATGGATGTTGTCGCGCTTGCTCAATATGGCGTAGATTATTCCGTTGCCTCATTGGGAACCTCGACAACGGGCGATCACTTGCAAGTGTTATTCAGGCAAACAAGCACCGTCGTGTGTTGTTATGACGGTGACCGCGCAGGCCGTGAAGCAGCGTGGCGTGCCATGGAAAATGCATTGCCTTACCTAACTGATGGTCGCCAGTTAAAATTCATGTTTTTGCCGGATGGAGAAGATCCCGACTCTTATATCCGGCAAAACGGAAAACAAGCATTTGAGCAGCAAGTGTCTAATGCGATGCCCTTGTCTGAATTCATGTTCAGCTCATTGACTCAGCAGGTCGACATGAGCACGAAAGAAGGCATGGCAAAACTGAGTACTCTTGCGGTTCCTCTCATTGATAAAGTCCCTGGCGGCACTTTAAGACTATACTTGAGAGAATTGCTTGGCCGCCGTTTGGGTTTGGTTGATGAACGCCAACTACAGCAGCTAATTTCAAAACAAGGTAAAGAGGATAAAAGGCCTCAACCTCATAAAGAAATCAAGCGAACGCCGATGCGAGAAGTGATCGCGTTACTGATTCAAAACCCACAATACGTAAGTATGGTGCCAGATCTAACTAGCGTTAGAGATTTGCCCATTCCTGGTCTAAGTTTATTTGTTGATGTACTTGATAAATGCCAAGCGCATCCCCATATCAACACAGGCCAATTATTAGAGCATTGGCGAAACAGCCAAAATGAGACCCTTCTGTCTCGTCTCGCGAGTTGGGACATTCCACTCGATGAGGACAACCAAGAAGAAATCTTTTTAGACTCACTGGATAAAATTATTGCCCAGTGCGTAGAAAAACAAATTGAAAACCTGCAGGCCAAAGCAAGAAGTGTCGGTTTATCAGCCGAAGAGAAAAGGGAGCTGCTAGCACTTATGCTAGATTTAAAAGCGTAACCCTGTTTAATTAGTCAGCAACGATTTAATTTGTTATAGTAAGTGGTTTGCATTTCGCATACTGATTCCTTCACCAGATTACGAAGTTGGATACCGTCTATGGATCACAATCCGCAGTCACAGCTAAAGTCACTTGTTATTAAAGGCAAGGAACAAGGCTATCTGACCTACGCCGAAGTAAATGACCACCTACCTGCTGAAATCGTAGATTCAGAACAGGTAGAAGACATCATTCAGATGATCAACGACATGGGCATTAAGGTAGTAGAAACTGCTCCTGATGCTGATGATTTAGCACTGAACGATGACACAAATATTACCGATGAAGATGCAGCCGAAGCTGCAGCCGCTGCACTTTCTAGCGTAGAGAGTGAGATTGGTCGTACAACAGACCCAGTACGTATGTACATGCGTGAGATGGGTACTGTCGAACTTCTAACTCGCGAAGGCGAAATCGACATCGCAAAACGTATTGAAGAAGGTATTAACCAAGTTCAATCGTCTGTTGCTGAATACCCAGGCACAATTCCGTACATTCTTGAGCAATTTGACAAAGTTCAAGCTGAAGAACTACGTCTTACAGACCTAATTTCAGGTTTTGTAGATCCAGATGCTGACGACACCGCTGCACCAACGGCAACACACATCGGTTCTGAACTGACTGAATCTCAGTTAGAAGAAGAAGACGATGAAGACGTTGATGACGACGAAGATAGCGATGACGATTCAGATGATTCTGAAGAAGATGTAGGTATCGATCCAGAATTAGCGCTAGAGAAATTCAACCAACTACGCAGCACCTATCAAAATCTTCAATTAGCAATCAACGAGTACGGCTATAACAGCCCGAAAGCAACCGTTGCTAATGAAATGATGCTAGACGTATTCCGCGAGTTTCGTCTAACGCCTAAACAGTTTGATCACTTAGTGAATGAACTGCGTACTGCTATGGATCGCGTTCGTACTCAAGAGCGCCTGATCATGAAGTCTGTGGTTGAATACGGCAAAATGCCGAAGAAATCATTCATCGCGCTGTTCACTGGTAATGAATCAAGTGAAGCTTGGTTGGATGAAGTTCTTGCTTCAGACAAGCCATACGCTGAAAAGATCAAACGTAACGAAGAAGAAATCCGTCGTTCAATCGCTAAGCTAAAAATGATTGAAGAAGAGACTTCTCTAAACGTACAGAACATTAAAGACATCAGCCGTCGTATGTCTATCGGTGAAGCAAAAGCTCGCCGTGCGAAGAAAGAGATGGTTGAAGCGAACTTGCGTCTTGTAATTTCTATCGCGAAGAAATACACCAACCGTGGTCTACAGTTCTTGGATCTCATCCAGGAAGGTAACATCGGTCTGATGAAAGCGGTAGATAAATTCGAATATCGTCGTGGTTACAAGTTCTCGACTTACGCAACGTGGTGGATCCGTCAGGCAATCACTCGTTCAATCGCGGACCAAGCACGTACGATTCGTATTCCGGTACACATGATCGAAACGATCAACAAGCTAAACCGTATTTCTCGTCAAATGTTGCAAGAGATGGGTCGTGAGCCACTACCGGAAGAACTGGCAGAGCGCATGCAAATGCCAGAAGACAAGATTCGTAAAGTACTAAAAATCGCTAAAGAGCCTATCTCAATGGAGACACCAATCGGTGACGACGAAGATTCGCATCTAGGTGATTTTATCGAAGATACAACGCTAGAACTTCCGCTAGATTCTGCAACTGCAACTAGCCTTAAAGTGGCAACAAAAGACGTGCTTGCAGGTCTAACGCCACGTGAAGCGAAAGTACTTCGTATGCGCTTTGGTATCGACATGAACACTGACCATACTCTAGAAGAAGTTGGTAAGCAGTTCGACGTTACTCGTGAGCGTATCCGTCAGATCGAAGCAAAAGCACTACGTAAACTTCGTCACCCAAGCCGCTCAGAGACTCTGCGCAGCTTCCTAGACGAATAATCGCAGCGCATACAAGCTTTTAGAAATCAAAAAAGGTGACTTTAGGTCACCTTTTTTATTATCTACTGTTCTAAGTGGATAAAAACTAAGCGCAATTGCCCTAGTTGGTATCTAGACACCTTGCAACGCTTCCCCTATAATCGTTGTCCTATTAAGGCCCCTTAGCTCAGTGGTTAGAGCAGTCGACTCATAATCGATTGGTCCGCAGTTCAAGTCTGCGAGGGGCCACCATATTCTAGAAGGCGTAGCAGGTTAGTACCTGCTACGCTTTTTTTGTACCTAGTGATTTTGGGTGTAGTTGTGGGTGTAGTTAGGAAGTTGCTTAGCTCACAATTTTGGACGCTTTGCTGAGCTTGCCAACATTTTTCCATCACGAGCAGAACAGAAAATTCGATAAGATAATAAAAAGCGCCCCCTTATGTGAAAGGGGGCGCTTTTTATTATCTGCCTATTTTACTCAATTCTGTGTTTACGATCATACCAAATAGCTAACAAAGGCAAACCGATTGTACCAACGGTAACTAGAGCTAAAAACAAAAGTTGAGCTAAAGTCATACCCGTTACATCCAAAAGTTGTACTAACATATTGAAACCCGCCCTAGTGTTCTTGTGGTTATATTTTAACCTAAAAATACAAAACTTGATAATGTGCTTACCGGCCAAGATAGATAACTGTAATCTCTTCTCGCTCATGCCCTAACTCTCTACTAATAATAAGGCGAGCTTCTTTATCTGCACTTTTTTGTTCTCTACTCAGTTCTCTGCTAGTTAAGCCACCCGCTTTAGGTGCATTCATTCCTGTCAGTTCTATGTATCGCTGTTGAGCATATTGATGGCGTAGACCATGGTTCTTGCATAACCCAACCTTCCTACAAGTATTTTCGTAGTGCTTTAGCTGTTGAATGTACTTTTTGCCTGCGGGAATCAGAGAGCCTCTTGGGGCAATAACTATAGCTCGTTCTAATACCTGCTTTTGATATTCGTTTCTGATTGGTACCTCTCGCGCCTTTCCACCTTTAGTCCAAGAACCCATTAAATGAATTCTATCTGCTTTAATCGCTATACTAGGGTTAAACTTCAGAGCTTCTTCCCGCCTCAGACCGAATGCAGATTGTAGCTCTAACGCTATTTTTATATATGGGTCTGAGATTGCGTTAAACTTTACTTCATCAAGCTCTTTCGCCTTGTTGGTACTATTGTCACTGAAAACTCTCTTTCCTATCCCCAACTCTTCATTGGACTTGGGTAACAAATGCTCACGTCCAGTCTTTTCGAATACCCAACGAATATGTGCCATTCGGTTTTTTATAGTTCCAACGCTTAAGCCTTGACTTTGCCAATGCTCAACCAAAAATTTTACGTGCTTTAACTTAAGTGTATGTGGAGTTAAGTGCCTGTACCCTCCTCTCTTTAATTGTTTTTCGATTTGGATGAGGATGTTTTTACGTGCAGCTTGAGATGCATAACTCCCATCAATGTTGCGCTTCATTAACAAAACTAGGCCGTGTCGTAAGTTTGGTTTGCTCATGACTCTTACTCCTAAATAAATAAGAGCCATATAGCTCATATGGCTCTATCTACTTGAAAAAATGATGGAGAAAACGTAATCAAACCACGTGAACCTGATGGTTAGTGATAAGCCCAATTCAAACTTATGGTTAGTAAGATGAATGCCTCAGAGGCGATTAGGGCAAGAGTGATGGTTTGTGTATCGATAGTTACGAATGTCGTACATGATCTACTTGAAGAAGCGTGAGCATCTACGAGAAGAGCATTGTGACGTCACAATGCTGGTTACGTTTCTTTCTCCTATTGAACATTTATGATTTATGAAGAGTCTTTATAGCGACGGCTACTTTTTTATTTACGTGATGAGGCTACCAAGCCGTCACTTGGCTGTCACCAAGTGACCCCGCTTAAAAGAAATAACGAGAATATAGAAAAAATAAGGTGATGCGGTCGCGGTATACCTCCTGTCACTACCTATTTCACAGCTAGTGACAGGAGGGCTTCAACGTGCGTTCTTTATGCTGTTGAGCAGTGGTTCTTTGATACCATCAATACATAGGACAGCTTCTTGCAAAGACGATTCAAGGCGTGGATCAAAGTAACCATACTGAACGAATATCTGACGTTTGATGTCATCTGGAGATTTCAAGTAATTGATTATATTTTCATCTGTAAGCTTAAATGGTGGCTCTTGGATTAACATGGCCGTAATTGCTTTAGCCATGACGGCGCGATGCTGTAAATCCAAACTTGTAATAGCATCTCTAAACATACCTTCTATATCTTCCATGTAGCGCTTCCAAATAAATTCGTCCATCTGCACCATACATACACCTTTACGTTGTTTTGTTCGCACTGCGAACATTTCACTCCTCTGCTAATCTTAAGTAGAAAGCGTAACCTATTACGTGACAAATGCATAAATCTGGCAGATTGAACATGGAATATAAAAAAAGCCCTACGCTCATCTCAATCTTTGGGAGCATTTTCATTTCATTGCTTAAAGTTATTGTTTGTGTTTTGGAAGCTTCAAGTAAAAGCTCAAACATCGATCGCGAACATATTAGCTATGATGATGGTATTTCAGACAACACCTACTTTGATGACATCGGGTGTGAATTCGAGCGGGATTTAGAGGGTAAGTTGAGGAATAGGATTACAGAAAAACGCCATAGAGATAATTCAGATTGGTAGCTGGTAAAAAGTGACTCAACGTTTACTGTACATTAAGTCACTTCATTCTAATTATAGGCTTCAGTCAAATGTATTTGTTTGATGATAAGAGAAAGACCATAACCAATCGCCAGCTTCCGCTTCATCTAAAGGCACAGGCTCTTGGTTTAAGCCAAAGATCATCAATTTACTGCTTCTTCCATCTACACTATGAACCAGTTTAAGGTCAACAAGCTCAATTTTCCCATTAAATCTGCAAACGTAGTAAGAGCCTTCATTTGTAGGTTGGCTCATAAACCAAGGTGAGCGTTCTGGCCCTACTGCGCTAAAGCAATGGATATTCCTAGCAAAGTTAAATACCGCCTCAACGAGCTCCGGTTTACTAAATTCAGACGTAATCTCTACATCATGGGCAAGTTGAAATGGGGATATGCTCCAACCATAACGATTAAAGCTATCAACAAAAAAATCGATTAAGTTATCAGCATTATCTCTTAAGGCATCCATGTAATCATCTAGATAGAATCCAGGCCCACCAAACAATGAAAGATCCACATATCTAAATACTTTAACCCCCATAACTGACTTAGCCCAATCTAAAGCGGTGCTAAGGTTCAAAAACTGCTTTGTATCCTTACCGTAATCAACTATTACACAATCAATGTCTTCTATCACAGAACATAGTGCATTATCATGATTTAACGGAGTCATGGGAGATAAGTACTCCTCATAATAACCAAACAACACGTTTCTCATGTCAACATGACAAGACATAGAGATACTTGTTTGGTTGCAATATTTAACTGATGCAGAATCAAACTGCTTGCTCCCATTACGCTTAGTACTATTCATATTTCCTTCCTTCTTGATGAATGAGAAGCGAACAGCCCCTCAATGTCAGAAAGAATGTTAAAGCCGATAAAGTTAAATATTTTTTTTAAGCTAACGATTACTGCATTTATCCCAACAAGTGGAATTAACGTTCGCAGTGCGAATAAAAAGCGAGGCCTATAGCCTCGCGTACATAAATTTAATCTTTAAAAGCCTGTTCTTGCTCTACTAGCCAATCAACAAAGTCTCGCTCACGCCAGCCTAAACAACGCCCATTTATCTGTATTGGCTTAGGAAAACACTTGTCTTTCGCCCACCAACGCCAAATAGTCCTTGGACTGCGGCCCAGTGAATCTGAAACTTCTTTAAGGGACATAATTCGATCTCTTGCCATGAGCATCCTCCTTTTCTCATTTGATGACTGAACCAGTATCTTTGATAAAAAGATGCGTAACGGTTTTAAGAGGTCGATTGATTGAATTGATCAGATGTTCGCAGTGCGAACGACATAAACTTGGTTTTTCTCAATTTACTTCACTTACTCCACTTTAAGTGAGGTAAGTGAAGTAAAGTTATAAACATACAATCTCAGAAATGTGGACGATAGCTGCTTGGAAACAAATACAGCCTGTAGCCATCTTTGTAACGAGTTTCAATTTTCCCCTCATCAGCTAATCGCTGTAGAGCTCTGCCGACATGAGCAACATAGTTACATGGTATGCCTAAGATCTGGCTAATTTGGCCTGGTGCAAGCCATTCAGTCTGGCTTCGATTATCATCAGCCTCCATTGATATTCGCTCCTGAAGCATTTTATACCAACGCCCTTTATCCAAATATTTATCAGATACCGTATCAACCAGAGCCTGCTCGTCCATTGACAGTACCCAAGGCTCACCAGCTTCATACATGTGCTTGACCTCCAACCAAAACTGCCGCAATGACTCGGGCTCTTCTTGGCGAAGGCTGCCAGTTCCGTTGTATTGCCACCCGAGAATCCGATTCACAGTAGTCATATCAATGGGTTCATTTAGTTCAATCACACCAAACCGAGTATTACCCGTTCTGTCCTTTAAGAAGTCTTGGCCGTTTACCGTCGCTATCAAAAGCGTTTGCCTCGGTTTTTTAAGGTCGGTACGCGCATAGGGCAACCTGATTGTGTCTGCCTCTTGGGATATAAATGCTTTCAGCTGACCTTGACTGTGCTTTGTTGAAGACTCCAGTTCACCGAGTTCAACAATCCATGACTTAATAATAGGTAACACGCTATCTTTGCAGCGGGGATCTAATGCCCGACCTCCAAGAAATGCCCCTTGTACGATGTCACCTATTCTTGATAAGAAAGCGGTTTTTCTAAAAGACTGCTTACTCTGAAGCACCGGAACTAACTTACTGCTAAACCGAGGCTCGTATAGCGCCGCAATACAACCTACAAGCCACCTCCGCATAATTAGCTCCGTAACTTCAGGTCTCTTAGAACGGATGCACCCAATAACTTTCTTCACTCGTTCGACGCCATCCCATTCAGAGTCAGCCAGATGCAAAACAATAGGGTGATATGAACGCTCCTTTGCCAAAACATGTAGATGATCACCAATTGCTGCTTTTGGTACATCGAATCTTGCACAGTCGCTTATCAGCTTACTCATTAACACCTCATATTCCATAACCTTACCGTTATGGAGCACTTCTATCTCAGTGTTCATCGCATTTAAGTAAGGGACGTATCCTTTGTGATCTAGCAGTACCCTCAGGTTGTCATCTGTATTGAGAATAAGCTTCTTAAACCCTTCTTTTTTCTTGTCTGGAAAATCGAGTTGAGACTCGCTCGGCTGACTTTTATCACTTGCTGCTGTCACTTTTCCCCCCTTGACTCTCCATCCAGTTATCTAGCTCAGACTCTCGCCACCCAAGGCAGCGTCCATTGATCAGAATGGGTTTCGGAAATGTTTTCTCTTTTGCCCACCATCGCCAAATAGTTTTGGGAGTTCGCCCTAAGGCTTCTGATACCTCTTTTAATGGGATTATTCGATTTCGTGTCATTACCTGTCTCCTTATCTCATTTGAGGGCAGGAGTTAGTATCTTTGAAAAAAAAGGAGGAAACGATTTTAGGAAATCGATTGCTTTAATTAATTTAAAAGGTCAAGAGGTAAGAACCAAGGATGAATACTTAGATTATAAGATCCCATCCAAGGTAAAAAATAAAGTAAAGAGTTGAAGAAGTTAATTAAAACCAAATCTAAATTTTTCCATCTTCTATAATCAACTCTAAACAACCAAGACTGACTGGTTTAGAGAAATAAAATCCTTGATATCGGCAAAAACCAATACTATTCAAAATCTTAAGTTGATCATACCTTTCAACACCTTCTACAACGACATCAATATTTAACTCCATTGACAATCTATTTATATTTATTAAAGTTGTATTCGCTCTTTTGTCAAAATCTATATCATCAATTAATGATTTATCTACCTTAATCTCATCAAACTTAATTTTATTTAAAAGAAACAAAGAAGAAAAACCAGAGCCAAAGTCATCCATAGATAGTCTAACGCCCATTCTTTTAATGTTAAATATATTGTTTTTTATAAAATCAAGCCTATCAATCTCTGCACTCTCTGTAATTTCAACTTTTAAAAGATTGACAGGAAAATCATAGATATCAATTAATCTTTTCAAATAAAGTGAATAATTATTATTTTTTAAATCTTCTATAGAAGCATTTATAGATAAAGAAATGTTATTTTTTACACATAAGTCTCTTGATTCTTTTATTGAATTATGCAGGACATTTTCTCCAAATTTTTTCATTAGCCCATACTGCTCAAGTTTCTTAATAAACACATCTGGTCTAACATCTCCCAAATATGGGGATGTCCATCTAGAAAGAGCTTCTATTCCGATAACAACTCCTTCTCCACTAAATTGGGGTTGATATCTTAAGTAAAACTCTTCATTACGAAAAGCTCCCTTCAAATAAAAGTAATAACTATACCTACTATAAATAAAGTAAAAAAAACAAACCAAAAAAAGAAACAAAGCCCCTACTAAAACAACTAAGCTTATACTTAAATCCCCCACAATGAAAATAACAAAATCGTGAGGAAAATCAGTGAAATACCGATATGACTCATTAAAATAAAACAAGTTAAATAAAAAGCAGTTAAACCAAGATAAATTGCAACTGCTATTAAAGGGATATTTATTACTATTAGATATATTTTTTAGGATTATGTTGTTTTTATAATCTATTGGTACATATTTTTTAAATAATCCATCATAAGACAATACCAATGAAATAAATGAAAAAACCTCATCATCATTAAAAACAGGAGCTCTAATAGGAATTACCTTCTCCCCAAATTTCTCACTATAATACGCATCCCCAAGTAAAATATTTTTATCATGATATGTGAGATAAAAAGAGTTCTTAGTATTAATATCTTCAAATAGATTAAAACTAGAAATAGAATAAAACTTAGACAAGTTATTAATTACATCACCATTTTTAGATATAGTAACTAAATCTAATAAAATTTTATCATCATATATAACGTTCCTTATTTTTTCTTTTAATTTTGAGTTTTCAATATTAACTTTAAAATTCCTAGAAAAATAACCTAGAAGACTAAAATACTCATTAATTTTATAACTTAAAGCATTAGCAATATCCCTGCTAACAACCTTTTCACTTTCTAAATTACTAATATAAAAACCTAAATTAAATGTTATTATACAAGATAAGGAAAACATAATAACACTTTCTTTGAAGTTAAACTTTATTGAACTCATTTTCACTCTCTACAAAAGAGTTAAAACCTAAAATCCAAAAGATATGATAGTAATTGCATATTTCCAATTTTGGGTAGATGGAAAAACAACTACAAATCCACAAGGAAGCTTAAAGGTCGACTTAACATCATATTGCTAAAATACTAATAACATTATTGTCACTATGGTTATTAGTCAACAATATAAAGCTATCATTGAGAAGCACATCACCAATATAAGAAAAACCTAATACAAATCATTTTTTTGGCTTACACGTGTAAGTCAAAAATGATAACATCACATTTCCTTGCAATTTTACAGCATAAGTACGCGATTATGGACATGCTTAGATTAAAAAAATTCAATAACGTGCTTTGATGGAAGGTGATTGAAACAAATGAGTACAAAAACAAAACTTACGCTTGTATCAATTTTACCAGGAGTGATCCTATTCTTAGTGATGTTCACATTCGCACTAGGAGATATGAATGAAATAAGAGAACGGGAAAGTTTAACAATAGCGGAATCTGTAACCAATGGTGACTTTAAAAACTATTCTAAAAAAGAGTTGTTCTTAGAACTAAAAAATATTGGTGATAATGTACAACACGATGTTATAACTAATTCTATAATCGAGATGCTAGCTTTACTTATCTTGTTAGTTGGTTCCTCTTGGATTCTTGTTAATAGGACAATTAAAGGAATAAACTTTATTGTTGAGCAAGCAGAGATAATGAGTAACATAGAAACTCCAATTTCTTATAGAATTGCTCAAGACAAATCAAAGGAGTTCAACTCTCTGGTAAAAGATTTAAACCTTATGCTAGATAGAACAGAAAAGACTATAATTGGCATTAAAGATATAGCTTTTATACTTGACTCAATGTCAAGGGAATTAAATTCAACAGCTAGTGATAACAAAGAAAACTCAATTCTATTACTTTCAACTATGGATAATGTTGCAACTGCCATGACAGAGCTTCAAAGCTCAGCTGTGGAAATTGCATCGAATGTTCAAAACGCTCATAACCATGTATCACACGTTAATAGTGAAGGACAAAACTTAACATTATTCATTCAAGAAATAAACGCTCGCTTACAAGAGTTAGATGATACAACTTCCACGAGCAAAAATAATGTCATAGAATTAAGTCAAAGAGTAAACAGTATAAATAGTATTGTTCAAACAATTCAAGGAATAGCAGAACAAACTAACTTACTCGCTCTTAATGCAGCGATAGAAGCAGCAAGAGCTGGTGAACACGGCCGTGGCTTTGCGGTTGTAGCCGATGAGGTTAGAGAACTGGCGAGTAAAACGCAAACAAGTACAAAAGAAATAGCGTTAATGATAGAAAATCTACATGATAGTGCTCAAGAGTCTGTTAATTCTATGAATATGAGTAGCTCTGTAGTTAATGACTTGACTAAATCAATCAATAATACGAGTGCAAGGTTATTGGATTTATTTTCAAGTCTTGCATCTGTAAATGAAATGAATGCTCAGATTGCAGCTGCCAGCGAAGAGCAAACATTAGTCATAGATGAGATCAGTAGAAATACCGAAGAAGCAAAGCTAATGGCAGAAATTACGAATAATTCATCAAACTCTACAGAAATACAATCTAAAAAGCTTACCGAGAAATCTATAGAATTAGAGAACTTAGTTGCATAATAATTACTATAAAGAATAGTTATATAAATCAAAATATTTTCTATAGTATCAACTAAAAAGGGAATGATAATTAATATTATATATTCCCTTTTAAATTCAATATAAATATAAAATTTAAATATTATTTATAGAGCCTTATCATTCACTTGATCTGACCGTAAACTATTACTCATTGTATAGATATAAATAACTTAATTAATAATGATCTGACCATTAACAATGGTTAATAATACCAGGATATAAATTAACATAAATCACGAATATGATATTCACAGTGCAAACGTCAAGCCCACTTTATCAAAGACTAACCACGTTTGAACCCGTTTCTTCAAATCTAGATAATTTACTTTCCCACAAACCCAAAGCATGCCGCTTCTCAGCCAAATATTCGTATCTATCGTAATGTTTTGAGCTCACATCATTGAGCGCATGGTTTTGCAGCCTATCTCTCAATGCCTTACTTATGCCAAGCTCTCCCATCAGGGTTTTACATGTGCGGCGTAAATCTCTAGGGATAAAATGCTCAAAGTGAGGGTGATCATCTCTATAACGAGCAATGGTTTGGCTCAATGAATCTAAGCGAACGTGGTCATTTTCGTCTTTATAATGAGGGAAGATAAAGGGACTGGTTGACTCTCTTTCTCTTAACCTCCTTAAGAGCGACATAGCTGAGTCAGTTAGAGGAACCAAGTGGCTACGCTTGTTTTTCGAAAGATCTGGTGTGATAAGCAAGGTTCGTTCATCCCAGTTGATTGCTGTCCATTTTGATGCTGCAATCTCATAAGGCCTCTGCCCTCCAGTATGAATACAAAGAAGAATAAGACATCGCATCATTTCTGAGGCTCGAACCCCTTCAATGTCAAACTCAATGTCTTGCATAAACTGGTGTAGTTCTGTGAACGTTAGATAGCGCTCTCCCACTCGTTCTGCGTCTTTTTGTTTTGGTATAGAGGATACTGGGTTAAAAGCGAGACCAAACTTAGCGTCTCTCAAGTAATTCGCAGGGTCATTATCATGTGAAAGGCCGTAGTTAAATGCGGCATGAAGGTAGCTTCTGACCCGATTGCTCTGTGTTGCAGCACCACGTTGTATCATGTGAGCGAGAATCGTAACAATGTCAGCAGTAGTTACATCGCAAGCTTTCGTTTCTCTAGAAATAAATGGATAAACCTCCTTCTCCAGCGAGCGATAAACATTTTGATAAGTTCTTTTCCCCTCTTTTTTCATCTGGTTCACGTAACTTTGAAACAATAGCTCTATGCTACCCTTACGTTCTTCTTCACGTCGGGTGGCTTCACGCTTTTTCTCTGCGTTGGCTAATTCAAATTTAGGATCGAGTCCCTGCTTAAGCATTAAGCCCAGTTTGTGCGCCTCTTTCCGTGCATCAACAAGGCTCAGCGCCGGAAATCGACCTAACTGAATAAAGAGACGCTTGCTCTGACGGTAGTAACGGAAGACAAAACCTTTATTGCCACTGGTGAAAACCTTTACTCCCAGACGCCCAGAGCCTTTTGTTCTGTCATCATCCCAAACATAGTAAGCACTACTTTTCGGCTTGAGCCCCACAATCTCTTTTTGCGTAATTGCCATGGCATATCCTTTGTTGCGCAACTACACCCAGTGCTAAATTGGGTGTAGTTGTGGGTGTAGTTAGGAAGTCGCTTAATGACAGTTTGTGAGATAACATGCGATAAGGCAAGTCTATCAACCGCTTAAAATTCAATGATTTTGACAAGTTGTGAGATAATTCGAGATTCCATGAAACGAGATATTTTACGACTCATAATCGATTGGTCCGCAGTTCAAGTCTGCGAGGGGCCACCATATTCCGAAAGGCTCGTAGAGAAATCTACGGG
>NZ_JAWOUN010000013.1:0-124017 GCF_033339395.1 Vibrio sp. 397
ATCACTCAATAGCCAAGAATGGATCAAGTGCTGAGTGTCACACTTTTTCTGTCAATAGGGGCTTGGTGAACACTTACCCCAAAGATATGTTGCCAGAGCTATTTGATATTTTTGATAAAGCGAGGATCGCTAGAAACTCAATAGCTCATGGGCTTTGTAAAGGTTTAGCGGGTTGTATCGACACAAAAGTGACGGATTTAGAGTTTATACAGATGGTTCAAGAAGTTATTGAACCCATAGCTCTTGCTGATTACTGGATTTCATATTACTTATCAAAACTTAATCAAGAACCTTTACTGCAAATAAAACCAGAAAATTACCAAAATAAATTTTTAAAATGGGTACTAGATTGCAATAGTGAATATTGGATTCCTTCTCCCCCGTACCCATACAAAATTTGAAAACATGCATCCTTCTTGAATATACATTCGTAAATCGAGAAATTAACTTTTTCTAGATGAGAGGAAATTGAAACTGATTTTTGTCCAGAAGCGACTTACCAATCCAATTAAAATTTCACTCTCACCGCATAACTATTATTAACGTCACATGAGTTATATTTGGGTAAATTACGACTGATTGAAATCGCAAATTTGTTAGACGAAACCAATAATGGGGCATTTCTGTGTTTCATGCCCCATCAGCAAGCCTCTAGATATAAGTTTTCCTGAGCATCGTTTCTTTAACGTCACACAGAAGGGTGATTTACCATCCACGAATGCAACTGCTGGGCTTTATTTAGTGCGATACTAATTTCTTCCAATACTGAGTCAAAACTCTGTTCTGCGATTGATATTTGAGGTAATGGTGTTTCTATGTTTACTGATTTTCCCGACTTTATGATTCGATATCCACTACGTTCCAAACCTTCAAATTGACTTTTGATATCGGCTTTGTTGCTTAAATCGATGGAACTAAATCAAGAAGCTACGATCTGATCGGCTACACCCATTAATCGTCGTAGCCTCATGCCTAAACCTCGTTACAAAACAACTAACTGGACGCAGTACAACAAAGCCTTAATAAACCGTGGCTCTCTGACCTTTTGGATTGATGAGGAAGCGATAGCCGAGTGGAAGCAAAACAAACAAGGCAAGCGCGGCAGACCTCGCCAATTCAGCGACTTAGCCATTACTACTGCACTGATGGTGAAACGCATATTCTCTATGCCGTTGAGAGCACTGCAAGGATTTCTAGACTCGGTATTTAAGCTGGCTAACATCCCGCTAGTTTGTCCCCACTACACCTGTATAAGCCGTCGAGCTAAGGAAGTTGAGGTTTCATTTAAAACTAAAACCAGAGGTGCGATACAACACCTAGCCATTGATGCCACTGGCCTCAAGGTTTATGGCGAAGGCGAATGGAAGGTCAAGAAGCATGGTACTGACGGGAAGCGTAGGGTTTGGAGTAAGCTGCATATCGCAGTAGATACTAGCACCCACGAAATAGTCGCAGCAGAGCTGAGCTTATCTAACGTAACCGATGCCGAAGTACTTCCCAACTTGCTTAAGCAGACACGCCGTAAAATCATTGAGATATCAGGCGATGGTGCTTATGACACAAGGAATTGCCATGATGCCATACGGCTCAAGCGAGCTGTTCCGCTCATTCCGCCACGAGAAGGGGCAGCCTTCTGGGAACGAGGACATCCTCGCAACTTAGCAGTGGGTTGCCAGAAGCTCTACGGCTCTAACAAGAAATGGAAAAAGCGGTATGGTTATCATAAGCGCTCGCTCTCAGAGACAGCAATGTATCGGGTAAAACAGTTGTTAGGTGGGAAATTAAGCCTGAGGGACTACAACGCTCAAGTTGGTGAGACTTACGCTATGATCAAAGCGCTGAACAAGCTTACAGGGCTAGGTATGCCTGAAACTCAGTATGTTGTTTAAGAACTGAACAACATGGGGCTACCATGTCTTCTCATCGAATTAAGCAACAAAGCCTGTTGTTTTGTTCGAGTCATAAGTAAGAGTCCTGTTTATAGTTATGTACACAAACTTTGTGTGGGCAAATCTGACACAGAAGAGCACTCTCGAAAATCGAACAAGGAAATTTATGAGCGTTCGAGCACAAGTTTGTTAATGTCAAACTCGTTTTTTTGTTAATTGGCGCATCATTTTGATCATTTCATCAGTAGGGTTAGTTTTTATCGCGCCATTTTCTAATCAAGAAAACCCTAATAAACTGAGCAATTGCTTATTAAACAAGGCATCATACGTTTTCATTTACCAACAACGTTCTTGACTCCGCTTGCACATCAGACCAGCTCGTTAGCGAATTTATTCCTGTTTTCATCGATTTACATGTAACAAATATGTGCCTAACCCTGTTAAATACCAGCAACATTGTTGGTTAATTTCTCCACACCCACACGAAACAATCACCAAAACTATCAATTTAACGCTCGTTCGCGCTTTTGTGAGCAATATATCGAACGTAAATGATAAAAAAAAACATACTAGTTGTAAGTTTATTAAAGTTGCATAAGGTAAAGGTCATGACGGCTTATCAACGAATGGAAACCGACGTTGTCATCATTGGCGGCGGCGCGACCGGCACAGGCATCATGCGAGACTGCGCATTGCGAGGCATCGCGTGCATTCTGTTAGAGAAAGATGACATCGCCTCCGGCACCACGGGTCGTAACCACGGCTTGCTGCACTCTGGTGCGCGCTATGCCGTCACTGATGCAGAATCGGCCAAAGAATGCATTCAAGAAAACCAAACGCTCAAACGCATCGCTCGCCATTGTGTGGAAGCGACTGACGGCCTATTCATTACCCTGCCTGAAGACGAACTCAGCTTTCAAGACACCTTTATTCAGGCTTGCGGCAATGCCGGTATCGAAGCGACCCGTTTAACGCCAAAAGAAGCACTCGCGCTCGAACCGAACGTGAACCCGGCGCTGATCGGTGCGGTGAAAGTGCCCGACGGCACGCTGGATCCGTTCCGTTTATGTGCCTCGAACGTCCTTGATGCCAAAGAGCACGGCGCGCGCATGTTCAACCGCACCATCGTCACCAGTTTGATTCGCCAAGGCGATACCATACTCGGTGTACGCTGTTTGCAATTGGGCACCAACCAACAGTTTGAAATCTTTGCCAAAGAAGTGATCAACGCCGCGGGCATTTGGGGACAACATATCTGCGAATATGCCGACCTCAACATCAAGATGTTCCCTGCCAAAGGCTCGCTGTTGATCCTCGATTACCGCATCAATAACTTGGTGATCAACCGTTGCCGTAAACCTTCCGATGCCGACATTCTGGTGCCCGGCGACACCATTTCACTTATCGGCACCACGTCCGAACACATTGATTACGACCAGATCGACAACTTGCACGTCACCGAACGTGACGTGGATGTGCTGTTGGCAGAAGGCGCGAAACTTGCGCCGATCATGGCCAATACGCGCGTACTGCGTGCCTACGCGGGGGTACGTCCTTTGGTTTCGGTAGATGACGATGGCAGTGGCCGGAATATCAGCCGCGGCATCGTTTTGCTCGATCACCAAGAGCGCGACGGCCTCAAAGGCCTCACCACCATTACCGGCGGCAAACTGATGACCTACCGCTTAATGGCGGAATGGGCGACCGACTTAGTGGCGAAGAAACTGGGCAACACTCAGGCGTGCGAAACCCACACGCGCCCACTGCCGGGGTCAAACGAAACGCCAAAAGCCATCAAGAAAACCGCCAGCATCGCCAAACCGGTGTATGAATCCGCCATTTATCGCCATGGTGAACGCGCCACGCAATTCTTGTCTGACGATGCCAAGAGCCAAGCGATTATTTGTGAATGTGAAATGGTCACTGCGGGCGAAATTGAATACGCGATTAAACAGCTCGACGTCAACAACTTGGTCGATCTGCGCCGCCGCACTCGCTTAGGCATGGGCCCTTGTCAGGGCGAACTGTGCATCTACCGTGCGGCCAGCCTGTTTTCCGAATATGGTCAGGTCGATGGCTGTCAATCGAGTGAATTGTTGGTCGATTTTCTAGAAGAGCGCTGGAAAGGCATCAAACCCATTTTCTGGGGTGATGCGCTGCGCGAAGCGGAATTCAGCTATTGGATTTACGAAGGATTACTCGGTGCCAGCGACCTGCCCCAGCCCGCTCAATCAGAACACCCTCAAGCAGAACAACAAAAACAGGAGGCGGAATTATGATGCATTATGATGTGGCCGTGATCGGCGGGGGCATTGCGGGTTATACCGCTGCAATTCGCAGCCTGCAAGCTGGCAAAAAAACCGTGCTCATCAATCAGGGTCAAAGCGCGTTACATTTCTCTTCCGGCTCCATTGATGTGCTGGCGAAATTACCAGATGGCAGCGCGGTCACCCACCCGTTTGATGCCCTCGACGCATTACAGCAACAAGCGCCGTCCCATCCGTACAACACGGTGGGTCGTAGCACGCTGCAAAAAGGGCTGGAATGGTTTCGTCAAACGCTCGCCACCGCGAACGTGCCGCTATCGCATCAAGATGATTTGGCCAATCACGGGCGCATCACGCCGCTTGGCACACTCAAAGCGACTTGGCTATCGCAGCCATTTGTTTACCAACACCGCCAAGAAGTTTCGTTTGAGCGTATTGTGGTGGTTTCGATCGATGGCTATCGCGATTTTCAGCCACAAATGCTGAAAGATAACCTTCACCAGCATCCCGATTTTCAAGGTGTGCCGATTCACACGGTCACCCTGTCGATTCCGGGGTTTGACGGATACCGCCGCAACCCAAATGAGCTGCGCTCAATCGACATTGCACGTTTGCTAAAACACGATGCCGCGTGGACCGCGCTATGCGATGGTTTGATGCGTGCAGCCAATCGCAACGACTTGGTGATCATGCCCGCGATCATGGGCAACGGCGATGGCCTAACGCTGCTAACGAAGCTACGCGACACCACGCAACTGCAATTTCACGAAGTGCCGACCATGCCACCATCGCTGCTGGGTATTCGCATTGAAGAGGCGCTCAGTCGCACCTTCCTGCTGCTGGGTGGCATTCACCTCAAAGGCGACAAAGTGGTCAACGGCACGTTTGACGGCGAGCGTCTGGTTAGCCTGCAAACGCAAAACCTGCGCGACATGGCCATCAGCGCCGACAACTACATCATGGCAACCGGCAGCTATTTCAGCCAAGGGTTGCATGCCGAGCAACACGCCATCCAAGAACCGATCTTTGGCTTGCAAGTGACGCATAAACCAGCACGCGTTGATTGGCGCAATCCGGCCTTCTTTGCCGACCGTTCACACCCTTTTATGGCATTCGGTGTCGAAACCAACGCGCAATTGAACCCACAGCGCAGCGGCGTCACCATTAAAAACTTGTACTGCTGCGGCTCCATGTTGTCGGGATACGATCCCGTGTTTGAAGGGTGCGGTGGCGGCGTCGCGATTGGCACCGCCTACCACGCCATCATGCAATGCCTAGAACCTCAATTGTCAGCGTCTCACCCTAACCCATTCGATCAGGAGGTGCTCGCATGAACGCGCCATTTTCAAAAGCTGCTCCTCTGAATACCAGCTTTGACCAATGTATTAAATGCACCGTCTGCACGGTGTACTGCCCCGTGGCAAAAGCCAACCCAGATTACCCAGGCCCGAAACAGTGCGGGCCGGATGGCGAGCGCCTGCGCATTAAAAACCCGGAATATTACGACGAAGCGCTTAAATACTGCACCAACTGCAAACGCTGCGAAACCGCGTGTCCTTCTGGGGTGAAAATCGGCGACATCATCGCCGTCGCGCGGGGTAAACATGGCAAGAAACCGCTCAATCCGAAACTGATGCGTGACTACGTGCTGAGCCACACCGACCTGTTCGGCTCACTGGCCACGCCATTTGCACCAGTGGTGAACTTCGCCACATCGATGCCATTGGTGAAAAAAATCATGCACAAAACCATCGGCGTGCATGACCACAAAGCGTTGCCGAAATACTCGCACGGCACGTTCCGTCGCTGGTTTAAACAAAATTGCACCAGCCAGCCGCTGTATCAGCGCCAAGTCACCTACTTTCATGGCTGCTACGTCAACTACAACCACCCACAATTGGGCAAAGATCTGGTGAAGGTGTTGAATGCGATGAATATTGGCGTGCGCTTGCTGAACAACGAGAAATGCTGCGGCGTGCCTTTGATTGCCAACGGTTTTCATGACAAAGCGCGTAAAAACGCATTGCTGAACGTGAAGAACATGGAAACTGCGGTCAATGAATATCACACCAAAGTGATTTCAACCTCCTCAACTTGCTCGTTCACGCTGCAACAGGAATACCCGCATGTGCTCGGCGTCGACAACAGCCAAGTGTCCAACGACATTGAATACGTCACGCGCTTCCTGCTGAAAGAGTTTATGAATGGCAATGCGCCGAAAATGAAACCGGTCAACCTCAAAGTGGTTTATCACACGCCTTGTCACTTGGAACGCAGTGGCAACGTGATGTTTACCATTGAGTTACTGCGCATGATTCCGGGCCTAGAACTGATTGTCCTCGATAGCGAATGCTGCGGTTTGGCGGGCACCTATGGCTTTAAAGAAGAGAACTATGACGTGTCGATGAAAATCGGCTCGCACCTGTTTGACTCGATCAAAGCCTCCGATGCAGATTTTGCGATCACCGACTGCGAAACCTGTAAATGGCAAATCGAAGAGAACACCGCGCTGGAAACCATTCACCCGGTCAGCTTGCTGGCGCAAGCACTGGCTTAGTCTTCCAACCCCAAAAAGGCGTCTTCAAAGAAAGTCGTTTCAACGCTCAACGTACAAAAAAGCGGGCATTGCCCGCTTTTCTTCTGTCACTTTCGCTTTTCGTTTGCTGCTGTCTATCGCACCACAGCATGGCGAAGGCTGTCGACCTAACGAATGGTCACGTCAGATAAGCGATACCAGCCCGACGCCTGCAACCCTTCATTGGCCAGATTCACTTCTGCCTCAGCATGGCGATCGACCAAAGCCAACTCAAGGTAGTAATGGCCGGTGGGGATCGTTTCAGGCAAAGTGAAACTGCTGGAGGTCGCGTGTTCACCCGGCAGCCAACGCATGACATCTGCGGTTGAGACGTTGAAAAACGCGGTTTCTTCGTCCTCATTCACCAATCGATACGCCAGATAATGGTGCTGATACGGTGGCGCGTTCCCTTCGTTCACAAGCAAGGCCTGAACCGTCATGGTCGCGCCCGGCGTCAATTCAGCAGGGTGCACCAGTGTGTCTACACGCAGACGATAGCCAATTTGAGCCAACGCATCGTCCAACAAATCACGATACTGAGTCGGCACCACGTGCGATTTCAGGTTCAATGTCGAAGCGTGCTGCGCAATCGCCCAATCCAAGCTTTCTGGTATGGCTACCAATCTGCAAAATCAGCTTGGAAAGGTTCAAGTCACCTAGAGTTGGAAAATTCGGACATTGCCCAGAGTTGGTTAAAAGTCGTTTTAATGGCGATGGCTATCACTTTTTTAAATCCACATGTATATCTGGATACGGTGGTGATACTCGGGGGCGTGACTGCTCAAATGGAACCTGATGAAAAACTATTGTTTGTTATAGGGGCACTGATCGCATCAGGGGGCTGGTTTTATGGATTAGTGTATTTGGCTAACAAGTTGATCCCACTTTTTAGTAAGCCAAGAACATGGCGAATTTTAGATTCTGCGATTTCATGCATCATGTGTGGTATTGCATTGAAGCTGGCAGCACCTTTGTTTAGCCAATACATATAGAGCGTCGCGATGAAGCTGCATTTCTATTAACTAAATTGCTCCTGTTAGATTGGACACTGAGTTTCCATACCAGAAGTTATTCGTCCTTTGCTAATTTAAGTAAATACTCTAAACCATTTCTGTCCAAAAATGAGTTTCGGTCTTTGTTGTCCATCGACAATAACAAAGTTTAAATCGCGAGCACTATTGGTTTGAGTTAAGATTCACCAAGCCTATCCCCTATCTCAAAATGCGCCGCCACTACCGGAGCGGCCATGACACCGATTGAACTACTCGAAGACGTGAAAGCGAGATTCCCTATCTTGCTCCACGACGACGAAAAGGCGCTGTTAAGCCTACTGCGTAAAGCGCTGGCCAAGTACCAAGAGATTGCCGGATTTACCACTAAAATCCGCATCCAACAAAGCGACTTAGCCGATAGCAATCAGTTTGAATTACCGTCCGACTTTGCTGCAAGGCTGGTGGTCAAAGATGACCGTGGCCGTTATGTGCGTAGCGAGGTTTGGGGCAACGTTCTTGAACTGAAATTAACAGGCGCAGAAACATTCCCACTGACATTGATGTACATGCAAAACGTACTCAATGAGCCGTTTGATTCGTTCCAGCTTCCAACGCCGTGCATTAGCTTGCTTGGCGACTATCTGGAATTGCTGATCACTATCCCGAACGCAGAGCGTCAACGCCGTATTGCCATAGCTGGCAAGTTGGATGTGACCGATATTGCTGCCGAACCTGACTTAGCCGCACGTAAAGCCGAGATTGAAAACTCAATGCGCGCGAACCGTGCCATTGTTCCACCAGTATCGTTGCTCTAAGCGAGGCGGCCATGAATCCATACATGCAGCTCGCCAAACGCGCGACCAATAACTTTATGAATAAGCCGTGGCTGCAAGGCTGGCAATGGGCGGTAGAAATCGACTCGCCGGACGCGCCAACGGACTTTGATATTTACGTAAAGGATATTGATTTTGGTGCTGGCTCTATCGATGCGGATTCATTCCAAGTCGGTTCTGGCTCGATTGCGCTGCCTACATACAGCAGCGTTGGCGAAATCACGCTAACGGTTCGTGATGACCAAAACCTGACTGTTTCTAAATGGTTTGAAAGCCGAATCAAGAAAGTCAGAAACCAAGACGGCACACTCAACATCCCCAAAGAGTACGTGTTCAAAATCAACATATTCACGCTCAATGAGGACGGCAAAAAGTCACTCTATAAGAGCTATCAAGTCTTTCCTACCAAGATTGGCAACGTGATGTTTTCACGCGAAAACGGCAACCAGATCCAGTCATTCCCGCTCATTCTCCAAAAATTTATGTCTGTAGGTAACAAGGTACTGTAATGCGCATTCCATCATTTCCACTACCAAGTAACATTTCAGAAGTGATTGAGTTTCGAGTCCCAACCGTGGAAGACGCTCTATTGTTCTGCGACCTCAACGAGTACCAAGAGGAAGCCAACACAACTCGCTATCTGAACCACATGCAAGACACCAGTAAGCGCCCTATGAGTGATAGCGGCCTATGGACTGGTGAAGATCGCCGCGCAGCATTGTGGTGGATTTTTATGTCCACCAGCGAGCTAGGCACTATTCCCTTTAGCTATGAGTGCGAGCACTGCAAAAAAACTCACTATCTCGATCTCAATATGGGCGAGCTAATGGAATCGGCCAAAGCGCTCAATGGATTGCCAAAACAAGAGATCACCTTAAGCGTGAAAGGCAAGTCATACCTAGCGAACGTGAAACCACTAACCGGTTACGAAGCGGAGCAACTTGAGAACATTCGCAATGAGCGCGACCAGTACGAACCGGACAGCGCTGAATGGAAGCAGCAAGCGAATCACATGGCGCTCACTGAGCTGGCCTACTGCCTAACGTTCGAAGATCAACCCAAAGACCAAGACGATGCCCTAGTGTGGAAAATCGACCTATTGAAATCGATGTACCTCAACACGGAATTTCGTGTGGCCTTTGCCAAGGTTGAAAAGTGCCTACGCAATGCGCGTCACGGATTGCTCACCAAGTACGACGAGGGGCGTTACTACCTAGTCGCCACCATTCCGCAGTGTCAGAAAGTTATCGAGCAAGGAGGTGAAGCAACTCGAACGTTGCTCTTACCCTTTCGGCATAACGACTTCATTACAACGTTTTGATTACGTTGGTTGGAACGTACTGATTGAGAACTTAACGATCTACGGTGGCCAGCCTATCGATGCGGTATTCAAAACACCTCAAACGATGGCCATAAGCCTAGATAAAGCGCTCCAAGACAAGGTGAAAAATGGACAGAAACCAAACAGAGGTTGATCTTTCACTGGTTGTTGATGCAGTGAAACGAGCCAGTGACAAAGAGCTGACCGTGCTATCTGAGATTAGTCGCAAACTCGATGGCAAGACTCTACCAACGAGCCAACAAAAGGCCGTCCTTGCAGTGGATACAAAGGGCATCGAAAAGGCGGTAACTAAGGGCGTTTCCAATGCCTCTCTTAACGTCTCTACCATTCCGAGCATTAATCCACAAAAAGGATTAACACAACAATCAAGCGGCACACCTAAACCAAGTGCAACCAAGACCAAGCGTACAGGTGAAATTGAGTTGTCATTTGCGCCTAGTCAGCCAGCAGAAACACAAGCTAAGCCGGACGCCAAAGCGATCGAGCAAAGCAGCTCTGTAAGTGGCGTAAAGTCGATTGCTGACACGCTGAAAAGCGAGGACGCGCGCGAGCAAGTAAAACAAGCGCCCGTTGTCGTGAGTGTAGAAGCGCCAGAATTCAATTCTGAACGTTTGGATACTTCAATCCTTGATGATGTGCCAGAGAAGTTAGAAAAGGCTGTCTCTGACGCACTGGCAGAGTTTGAGGGCTATTGGGAAGACGCTAACGGCAAGCTTCGACGCTCCGATGGTCGCTATGCGAGTAAGCAAGAGCAATCGGCTTACAAGAACGCACAGCAAACCGCATTAGAGCGCCAAATTGAAAAGCAAACCGACACGGAAAAGGAAAGCCAGAACGTTTTTGCCAAGGTGGCCACCAGCCTTAAGCAACTGGCCATCAATAACGTGAAAGAGTTCCTACAGGAAGAAAACGACGCGACCGATGCGGCTGGCGCTGCGGCTGGTGGTTCGTTCTTCTACTCCGCTAAAGAGCTTTATCACTTGGGGCAAGACGCTAAAGAAGCATTGGATGATGTGACTGAAAAAGCCACCTCAACCAAGGACAAGCTAAAAGAATCGAAACTAGGCCGACTCTTTACCCGAGGCAAACAAGCGCCAGAGGCAGACAGTCAGGCCGTCACAGCCATAGAGACAGTTAGCCATGAACAACTATCAGCGACAAAAGATTCGTTCGAGACAAGCCATTCAACGCAAATTACGCCTAGTGATCGACCTAACCGTGATGGTGCTAGGGGTAACGATCCTGTCAATCTTGCTAGGGGCGATTCTAGCCGGATAAGCAAGGCCAGTGAGCTAACGAGCACCAAAGATCAGAGCTACCGAGCAAACATGCTTGAAGTGCTCCATGAGTCGAGTGCTGATCGTGAACGCCAGTTTGATGATGTGCTAGACAAGCTCGATGATCTGATTTCGGCAACCAAAGCAGCGGGGAACGATGGCCAAGGTGGTTTATTTGACTTGGCTGGCGATATGTTTGAACGCCGCAATGGTCGTAAAGTTGGCGGTAAGCGTGGCCGAGTTAAATCGGTTATGTCAGGCATTGGCAGCAAAGCCTCAAACGTGGCCAGCAAGGGCGTATCGATGGCGGGAGCTGCCTTTAAAGGTATGTCTAAAATCGGCTCTGTTGCTGGCAAGGCGATCCCTTTCCTTGCTCCGGCCTTAATGGCCTACGATGCGTTTAGCGGATTTACAGACCAAGACAAGCAGAAAGAGACGTTCAACCTCAAAGATGGCCAAGAGGCGACAACTGGCCAGAAAAGCTCAATGGCATTGGCGAACGTGCTCGATTTGGGTGGCCTAGTCAGTGGCGGTGCTGGTTTGCTTGGTTCGGCGCTTGGGGCGTTCGGTTTGGATGGCGCTAAGGAAGCATTAACCTTTGATTCTGGCGATATGGCCAAAAGCATTTACAAGCTATTTGGCGGTGAGGTTGAGGACGACAAAGAGGCTAAGGATTCTAAGGCTGAGAAAGCTCAACCAGAGAAAGAAGAACACCTCAAGAGCGCCGAAGCCTACCACACGGCTCAAGCGTCCGGTGATGAGAGAAGCATGCGCGAGCTTGATGCAAAAAACTCAATTCAAGTGACCTCTCAAGAGGTATCGCATAAGGCCAGCGAGCAAGGCATTAGCTACAAAGAAGCTTACTTAGCTGTAAAAAGAGAAAAACACATTAGCCAGGACAAACGTGTGCAAGTGGCTAATGAAACAGGCATGGATATGTCCGGTATGGTCGAGCATCCCGAGCTTGGCCAAGTTTACTCGCCAGATAAGAAAGCTGAACGAGTGGCCGCCGTCGATGCGGAGATCAAACGCCGTAAAGAGGCTGAGGCCGTAGCCGCACTAACCAAGGCTGCAAACAACACGCAAACCAACAGCGTGACCACAGCCAGCCATGAATCATCCATCAATACCGAGCTAAGTAACCAGAAAACGGACACTCAATCCGTGGTGAAAGTGGACACCGAAAACACCTCGAATAAGACGGTTGCGACTCAATCATCCATTCAACGCAATGAGCGAGTTAGCGAGCTGCAAGCACAGGCAGCAATGAAAGACCTCAAAGAGAGCGGCAAGCCTCAAACCGTGGAACTTAGCAAACATTCACTGGATGCCATTGGGCGCGCGGTTAGCGGCAGTGATAACAACAAACCGACCACTATCTTTGCAGCGCCTAGCGGCAGCTCAAGCAAAGACAAGCCAGCGTCAGCCACTAAGGCTAGCGGCTCTATTCCTCTCAACTTTGATGACCGTTCGTTACAGCGTCAAAGCGCTGATATGGAGTAATAGATGAGCCAAGAAATTGATTACTTACTACGGGTCGATATTGACGGTGTAAAAGTAGCCGATGAGAAACACGCGATCGTTGCGCGCGTCTCTGAATGGCTCGATACACCTCAAGGCCAAGTTTGGGGCGCTCCGCAATGGGGCAACAGATTAGGAACATACAAGCATGAACCAGTAAACGAAACCACAGCAGCAGCTATCGAAAACTCAATCCTATTAACCCTCCCAATTGACGTGAAAGGCGCAGTGGTTCACGGCATTGCCGTAGAGCCAAACGTCAGCGGTATCGATGCCTACAAATTGACGATCGTTGTGAACGGTCAAACGTTGGAAAGAGGTATTACGTTTTGAGTAAGTTAGAAGAAGTCAAAAAGACCTTTAACGAGGCGATTGCTGGTTCAAGCTGGTGGTCGCGTCATATTGGTTCGCAGTTCGTTGACTACCTTTGCTTGTTTGTGGCCAAGATTGTTGAACGTGTGGCAGCGATCAGTAGCCGTGCATTACAAGAGTCTTATTTGACGTTAGCCACTAAACGCACCTCCATTTTGGCGGGTGCTGAAACTGAGGGCTATGTAGGTCGAAAAGCAGCGCCATCGAAAGGCCGTGCGCTAGTGACCAATACCGGAACTAAGCGCGTTACCTTGCCGAAATACAGCCAATGCGTTGCTGGCAACCAATTACGCTACACGCTAATGGAAGCCATCGATCTCATGCCACAGGAAAGCGCGTCTGTAGAGGTTCAACAGTTCGAAGTGTCCAAGATGACCTACACGGTCGATGAGGGGCATAACTGGTTAGCCGTTGCGTTCCCACAAGAGCTGACGAAGCGCATTCATAACATCATTGTGCGCGTGAACGGTGAAGTGTGGGAGCACGTCTTTAAGTTTCGTAATACGGACGGCAAATCCAAAGCCTACATGGAATATTACAAGCCAACCGACCAGCTAGGCGTTCGTTTTGGTAACAACAATAACGGTCGCGCGCCAGCTACGGGCGATGTGATTGAGTTTGAGCTATGGCTGACTAATGGTGTAACTACCCTACTCGATGCGCAGCCTTTAGAGCTCATCGATATGGGTATTCAAAGCGCCTATAAAGACCAGCTCGCCATTAAAACGGCCACCAGCATTATCGGTGGTGCAGAGCCAGAGGATATTGAATCTATCCGAAACAACGCCCTTTACTCGCCAATCTATGACGAGCAGATTGCGTGGGACTCGGATTACATGACCTTTGTTAAGCGTAATGTTTCGGGTGTTACTTGGTTGTCTATTTGGGGCGAAGCGGAGCAGGAAAAACTCACTGGAAAACCTGACGTTCGCAACATCAACACGATCTTTATTTGCGCTTACTCTGCCGATAAAACCGATGAGATTTTGAATAAGGAAATCCAAGATCTATTCGCTGGCCGTGAGGGCTATAACGAGCGCTATAAGCTGGTGGAGCGCAAGGACGTGCCATTTACGGTGACGGTCAAAGGCAAGCTTTACCCAAACTCAAATCCAGAATGGGCGACAAAGGTATTGGCCGATGCGTTGGATGCGAAATTTGGTAAGCAAGCGAGCCGTAATGAGCGTATTACCAAGAACCAGGTTTGGGATGTGATCCAAGACCTCAACGCGACATTAGGCATTAAGGAATTTGAGGTTGAGGTAGTCGGTATTCTTGACCGTATCCCTATCGATACTTACCACTACTTGAATGTGAGCACGTCAACAATTCAACTGAATTACGACTACTCACTATAAAAGTTTTCGCATGCGAGAACTTTAAAACATGTCATCCCCTAAAGTTTTCGCATGCGAGAACTTTAGGAAACACTATCCTGTATAGTTTTCGCATGCGAAAACTTTCAGACCAACAAGGCGAAAATATGGCATTTGGAGACTTTAGAAAATGGCTATCTGGCCAGCTAACCAAGGCGCGTCAAAAGGAAACCGCTTGGGTAGATTTAGCAAGCGCGATCGCAGAGTCAATTGAAACCCACGTAGAGTCATACATTGAAAAGCTTAAGGCACGTTCGTCTCTGTACGAAATGGATAAAGAGTCGCTGCTAGAAGATATTAGAGAGCTGCGAAAAATCTTCCCACTAGGCGAAGTGGCCGATGAGGACTTGCCGCACGTTGTGATGCAGCGTAAGGACGAAATCCACTTTAAAAAGACCATCTACCCGCTTATCTCTACGCTCGCGCGTGAGTTTAAAGGGCTACGTGTGAAGTGGGAACGAATCTACGCACCAGTAGACCAAGAGCGATTCCCATACGGCACGTTCTTAGTTCCCGAGTCAGAGTTAGAACTGCAAAACGGACTAAACCCGAGCGACTTTTTCCTGACCAGTCGCGGCGCGATTCGAATCCCTTTGAATGACATTGCAGGAGAGGACGGTATCACCGAGGAAGCCATTCGAGCGTTCGAAGCAAAAATCAGACGAGTGGTACATCCACTTATCCCGCTACGCATCGTTTTAGATGGCCAATTGTACTCAATCGAGTTCGAAGTCATGGATATGGTGGAAATTCCCCACTATTCCGACCATGTTACGGTTGGAAAACAGGTGGCGACCGATATAGAATCAACACCAAGCTATAAACAGGACTTTGTTCGGACTGGAACGACGACACAGGAAGAACGTCCAGTTAGCCCGATGTATGGTACACCTCGAATGGATGCTATCCCCTTGGATGCGATCTCCATTGATAGACGGTACTATTAATCCCTATTCCTATTCCCCGTCCCATTAAAGCGCCACGACTTATACGAGGTCGTAAAGGTGCTTACACAAAAAGTAGTCCTATCGCAGTGTGAACTGCTTAACCGTTATTACGACGAACGCGCCTTGTCGTCGTTGCCTACCAATGGTACTGAGCCTTATTTCCAATTTGGCGATCTTGAATGGGGTTTTGACCTTATCCAAGAAATTGAGGGCAAGCCTAGCTGCATGCCTATTCCACTGGACAAGAAAACCATTGAAAACGTGTTTTACCGTTCTAAGGCCAACTATGCCTATGTGAATGGCAACATCGTGATCACGGCAAACTTGCCAGCGGGTACGCTAGCAGAAGATGAACAACACCAGTTCTCTTGCGTGGGCGTGAAAGATGCAAGTGGCGGCCTAATTCTGGTGGCTGTCACGCAACCAGTTTGGATTTACTCAGACCGTGGCCTATCGATTGAAATCGTGATCAACACGGCTCGCACGGATAGCGCTAGAGTGGCGCAGGTTGGTGCATAATGAGTCGCCCAAACTTCGAAGAAACAATCATCATTCCGCCACTGCTAACGGACTGGCAAGCGCTACCGCTTATCACCGATACGCAGTACCTAGAACCACTGGCCAGTAACAGCTTAAACCGCAAATTTTACGGCATCGTTCGCGCTGGTATTTTCCGTGGTTTTGAATGTGCTCCGGCTGGTGGAATGAAACTGCGTGTGAGCAGTGGTGAAGAATTTGGCGTGGCGCTGGTTGAGCGTGACGACTACATCCTAACTGTTCGCCAGCAACACGATATTGATGTGGAAATTCCGGCGGGTGCTACGTCATACGTGGTGCTCGAAGCGTTCTATAAGTTCGGCGTAAAGACAAAGCAAGTCGATTTAGCGTCCGACATTGAAGCGTCAGAAATTAAGGTACTGCCACTGGAATCGGTCGAAGATCATCATTTGATTTTGTGCCGTGTCACCGTGCCGGATACCGCTAGCCAACTGGAAAGCGAACACCTTAACTTTGATGACCGCAAGCAAGGCGGCTATGACCTCGAAGGGCACATTTCACATCCAGACCCACACAATCAATATGCGATGCGCGCCGAGGCTAAAGCGCACTACGCAGACCGTGAAAACCCGCACCACGTAACCAAAGAACAAGTTGGCCTTGGATTGGTAAACAACTGGGCGGCAACCAGTGAGATTAACGTAGATAGCGATCAGCTGTATGCCACGGCAAAAGCGATCAAGTTAGTCCACGATAAAGCGGTCGCAGCCTACAACAAAACGGTTGAGCATTGGCCATATATTGCGGCTGGTGGCGAGACAAGAATCGCATTGCCTTATGAAGTGCCAGAAGTGGATGCAATGTCTATTCAAGGCATTGTGCAGACCAAAGGCAGCGCTTGGCAGTTCCTCAAAGACACGAACGAAGTCGAAGTGGCCGAGCCACTTGAGGCGGGTGATGAAGTGGTGATTACGCTTGGTTCGCCATCGGCAACATCAAGCACGATCATTGCCGAGCTTCAAGAGTACATCGATAAGCTTGAATCCATCATCAATAGCGGCGCTACTGGCTCGCCTATGGAAGTATTCCATAGCCACTTCCCTAATACCTCGAACACATTCGCTATCCCGCCAGCATTTGCAGAGCGAGCGATTAAGCTTGTGTTCCTACAAGGTGTGCAGCAATCGAAAGACTTTGCTTACACCATTGTGCCGGACACTGGTGTTATCCAGTTTGTTGACGAAATTGCAGCAGGAACGGAGATCACCTTGGTCGGCTAATCAGTTTTCAAATTCCCCTAACCCTATTCCCCATAAATGCCCTTTTTAACTAACAAATAAATTGGATCTTTTATGGCTACACAAAACAAATTAACTCGCATTAACCGTCTAGTTTCTGACTTAACAGCACAAGACGTTGGCGCATTGCCAGTAGGCGCTCGCGCGGCAGACGCATCAAAACTTGAGGGCAAAACTAAAGCTCAAGTTGTTAGTGAAGCGCGCGCGAACCTTGTCCCTACCTCTCGCACTATCAATAACAAGCCACTAACAGGTGATGTGACTCTGACTCACTCAGATGTGGGCGCAGCGCCAGCAAGCCACACGCACGACTACATCCCTAACAACAAGAAAGGCGTTGCAGAGGGCGTGGCTACGCTAGATAGCACAGGTAAGATCCCACAAGGCCAATTGCCAGCTATCGCTATCAAAGAAACGTTCCCTGTTAAATCAGAAGCGGAAATGCTTGCTCTGACAGCGCAAGAGGGTGATATGGCAATCCGTTCGGATCTGCGTAAATCATTCGTTCTTATGCGCCAACCAGCAAGCACACTAGCGAACTGGCAAGAACTGTTAACGCCAACAGATGCGGTTTCATCTGTTAACGGCCAGCGCGGTAACGTAGTGCTTGAAGCTACAGACGTAGGTGCAGAGCCAGCGTTTAGCAAAAACACAGCGTTCAACAAAAACTTTGGTAATGCCGCTGGCACAGTAATGGAGGGTAACGACTCTCGCGTTGTGAATGCAGTACCAAAGACTCGCACTATCAACGGTCACGCGCTAAGCCAAAACATCGAGCTAACAGCAGAAGACGTGGGCGCGCTAGGCGCTGGCGAAACTGCCGCTAACGCTGCGAAACTTGAGAACTCAACAAAAGCGCAAATCATTTCAGAAGCACGTAGCGGCCTTGCTGCTAGCGGCGCGTCATACACCAAAGCGGAATCTGACGGTAAATACGCGACCAAATCAAGCGTAGCCGCAACAATCAAAGACGCGATCCGCACTGTCGATATTACACTAGAAGCGGCATCAACTACCGTCACTCTACCCGCAGGTACTATCTCTGCCGTTCTTGTTCTAAGCGTATGCGGTGTAATGCAAAACGCAGGTGTATGGAGTCTATCTGGCAACACAATTACGTTCGGTGAACAGCTACAAGCTGGCGACATTGTGACTGTTATCGGCTTCAAATAAGCCATGCCCTTTCCTTTCCTACTTTCCCCACTAACAACGTGGCTCCGGCGCTTTGTCGGAGTTGCTAGTCAATGAATTGAGAAAGGCATATTTCTGAATGGCATTAAAAAAATTGACTCAAGTTGGTGGTAGTCCGGCTCGCAAAATTCGTGAAGAAATCGCTACGAAAGTTGATGAGCATGCTAGCAAGAAAACAAACCCGCACGGAGTCACAAAGGCACAAGTAGGCTTAGGTAACGTACCGAACTATCCGGCCACCAGCTCGGTATCGGACACGTCCAATAGCAAACTTGCGACCGCTGGTGCTGTTAAACAGGCATACGACAAAGGCGTTGAGGGTTTAAATCGCGGTAACGCTGCTTATGACCGAGCGGAGCAAGCAGAGACAAACGCGAACAAGCACACCGACGACCGTATCAGCACTTTGATTGGTGGTGCGCCAGCAGAAGCGCTAGATACAATCAAAGAGCTAGGTGATGCGTTAATGGATCAAGAAGATGCGGTAGCGGCCATTACAACCAATATCGCTCAACACAAATCCGACACATCAAACCCACACAAGGTAACAAAAGCTCAAGTTGGCTTATCCAACGTACCTAACTACGCATTCACGGCGGCGATTAACGATGCCAGTGACGTGAAATTTGCGGCGGCAGGTGCAGTTAAGAAAGCGTATGACCTTGCAGCGTCGAAGATGACTCAAGCGCAAGCCGATGGCCGCTACCTGAAACTTGCAGGTGGTACATTAACTGGCGGCCTACTCATCGATGAGGGCGCAAGTAACGTCTCACAACTTCACTTAGGCCATACAGGTAAGCGATTCCATATAGAAACGAAAACCGATGGCACCTTTGAGGTTGTGGAGAGTGACGTTTCAAGTCGATTGAAGATCCGCAAAGGTGGTGAAACAACGCTATACGGCTCACTAAGCACAACAGAGTCGGTATCTTCCAACCGTAGCGTTGAAGTGCAAGGTACTAGAGCTGGTAATACGGTTCCATCAACCGACCATGTAAAAATGGATGGTTACGGTTTGATTGGTAATCGCCAAATTATGTATCTAACTAACGGCTCAACCGACGCAAAAGCCGAGGTAAAAATTGGTGTAGGTGGTGCGCACAACTCAACGCCCGCATACCTAACCCTAAATAAGAGCAAAGTAGTCAGTAATGTGCCTATAGAAGTATCAGGTAGCAAGGTAGTTACCGAGGCATTCAACCGTACAGAGGTTGTGCGCACCTCTTTAGGTAGTGACAACTCTTGGTGCTTGGTTGCCAATGTAACGATGCCTCAATCAAGCTCTACTGCGGTTATTGAGTTCTTTGGTGGTGCTGGCTTTAACACTGACTTGCACTATCAGTCGTCACGACACCAAATGATTCTGCGAGCCAGTAACGGAAGCCCTAAAGGTCTAAATGGTCAGGTTATTACAGACCATCCTAGCGGCTTGCCATTTAGTGAGTTTGGTTGGGTGAATACTAGCGGTGATAATTACGCTATCTATGTAAAAACACGTAGTGCCTACAGTACGAACATCCTAATTCGATACATGTGTAGTCACACCATTACGCCTTACGTTAGTAACAAAGGTGCAACTCAACCAGCGGGTATTGTCAAAGGGCGAATGGTCACTAGCTATACGTCTTACAATAAAGACTTAGGTGCAATTAACTCTGTTGATGGAAAGGGTTTAGAGCTCAATTACTCTGCAAAGAAAACTTGGATTGGCTCACGCAACACATCCTACTGTCACATGGAGACTGAGGCCGCAAGCGGCTTTTATTCTTACTCCGCGTTCACCTTTGCTAAAGGGATTGATGTAATGCTCAATCAGAGCATTTCATTAGGTGGGCGAGCTGCATTTCGTAATACAGACGGCAACTGGCTTCGCATCAATGACTTAGCTAAGTTTACTTCTGGTGTCTTTTTCGGTAGCTCATTGGTTCGTACTGATGGTGAGTTTACTGCGGGCTCTTGGTCTGCCAGTGCAAGGGTGGCTCGTGTTGCGCCTAGCTTTTACGACGGTACTTGGGGTGGTAATGGAGTAGCCGCTTTCAGTGTCAACAAGCCTGACAGTACAGGTGCTCATTGGGCTTTTGCCTCTTACTACGATGGAACTAACATTCGTGCTGGTATTCAGATTCTTACAAACTCTGATGGTCGAATTAGATTCTACACTAACCGTAGAAGCAACTACGTAGAGGTATATGGCGGTAATGTGTATGCGGGTTCGCCTCAAAGCTCGGCAGCTCATTCATTAACACGTAAAGACTATGTAGACGCTAAGTTTAACAGTATTCCAACAGCGCCCGTTGGCGATATTATGGTGGGCAACGATCCATCAAACACGACATCTGGTGTGCTACAAGGTCATGTTACTTGGCATGCTCGCAACTGGGCTGGACGCACAACGGAGTCTGCATCGCTAATGACTTGGGTTAACCCAACAACAGGATTTAAGGTTGTAAAAGCTGGCACATATTACATCGAATTTACTGACTATAGACGAGTGCGTGCTACAGGTCAGGACGACACTGTTTCAGCTCGCATCCAAGTTAACAACGCGACGAAAATTACCAATAGTTGTACTGCTAGGGATAACGCATTGGCAACTCCAACCGCTAAATGGGTAGGCCACCTTAACGTAAATGACACGGTGAGGTTCATTTCTGTAGGTGGTGAAATAATAGTAGGAGGTGGCCATTTTACAATTCGCTACATCAAGCCATAACCATCAGCCAAAGGGACACAATGCTGTCCCTTTTTTCTTGCAAAAGTTTTCGCATGCGAGAACTTTAAAACACTCCTTCCCGTAAAATTTTCGCATGCGAGAACTTTAAAGAATCCCGTTCGATATAGTTTTCGCATGCGAGAACATTGGCGCATATTGATGCGAAAACGAAATTGGATATAATCCAAATCTCTCAAATATAGATTTCACCTCATTGTTTCCTCGTGGAATGTTTTGCTCGCGTTGCCGCGCGACAAAACGGTTGGATCAGCCTCTCACTCACTCGTTGGGTGAGAGGTTTTTCTTTATGTAGACCGTTGATAAATCTCTTTTTCCCCTAAGCGAGCCCTATTTTATAGCCTTTAAAAAGTAAGTAACGCCCGTCTATTGAGCAATCACCATCATTCCGAATACACTTTGCAAGACACATATAAAAGGGGGATTTAATGCCAGTATCAGTTGTTGGTGAGAGCTTTGCTATTAGCGTTCTGGCTCTATCCGTCCTCAGTGGTGTTGGGTCATATCTCCAAGGCATACGCGAGCAACGTTTGGCTGGTGGATTCCTTGACTTTTTAACCGAGCTAACGCTGGCGTTGGTGGTCGGTTTGATAGTCGCTTACTTGTGTGACAGTGAGGGTGTGGAGTCTGGTTACACCAGCGCGCTTGTCCTCATCGCGTCAAACAACGGAGCAGACTCAATTAACTTTATCCGCAAACTAGCTAGCCACACGTTAGCGAGATTCTTTAATACCGGAGGGCAAGGCAAATGATGGAATTTGCAGTAATTGGCCTAGCCATTGCTGACCGATTTTTGCTTAAACGAAACGCAGTAAAAATACTGCATGCAAACCAGATGGACGATCCCGAAGTGATTCGATTCGTTCTTGGTTATCAATCTAACCGAGCTATTACGAATGGGACATTAACCTATTCGTTGCGAAGTAAGAAACGACCAAAAGCCGTCATTACTCGCACACGTAAACTCGACTTTTCACACGCCGGAAATAACAGCGAATACCTAACGTTCGACCGCAAATTGCTTGAACGTGAAGCAGGGGAAAAGCTACACGGCGAGTGGATTCTGGACGTGAAGATTGAGCGCTCCTGTTCCCTAATCAATCCGCTATACAAAATCTTCCCTACCTGTACGACATATTCAGAGGAATTTGAAATTGCGTAACAACAGCAAGTTTGCACTAGACCAGTCGCACAACTATGTGGTGGTCGATTTTGACAACGTGACCGAACGCGGCCTTAAGAGTCTGACCACTGCGTTAAAACAAGCGGGTGCGACTGTTACAGACGTAGAAGCCTCGAACAAGAAAACGAGACGAGACGGCGAGACAGTAAAACGCGCCAAACTGTTCTTTGATAATGGCCAGTCCATGACGCTGTTTATTGGTGATGAGGGTGACATTTACCAAATGACACTGAACAACACGAAACAGCCTATCCCAAGCGTGAAGAACGAACGCGAGCTTGCGCGTGAAATGGTTCGCCTAATGGAGCGCAACCAAAGCAAGTTTGACAAGCAAGTAGCTCGCAAAGCGGCACAGGCCGTTAAAGACACCTCAGACATTCAACCAGCCACACGTTCTATTGCTAAGCGATTGGAAGAAGCCAAGGCAGCCGAGCAGGTTGCACAATCCAATTACACCAACGCCCTAGCCGCTCGGGACAGCGTTCGCACGAAATTGGAAGAAGACCAACGCCGTGTAGCCGATCTTGAAGCTGCATTAGAGCAAGAGAAGCAAGAAACCAAGGAACTTGAAGCGCAATTAGAGGCGGCCAAAGCATGATGTTTACCAGTCAAAATCAAATCAAGATTGTGGATCGCATCGACCATCTAGCTAAAACGCTAACACCGGAGCAAATCGAAGCGGTACTGCAAGGTGAAAACGCCGACCAAATCCTAGAAGCACTATCGCTTGAGGATTTGGAGAACACTTACCTATACCAGTGCAAACCAGTGCCTCAAATGATGCTAGAGGCGTTCAAATCGAAAGCGTCAAAGCTTGAGTTTCGTGCTCAGCAATTTGGTAAGCACTTGGAACGTAAAACGCCTACGCTATCGGTAGAAGCTGTAGAAGTGGGTAAACCGCGCAAATCTGGTGCGGTCGCTGTCCAAATGGTGAAAATCCCATTTTCGGATGGCCAGAGCATTTCTATTGCGTTCCATGCGCCGGATAACGATCCGCTAAAAATCAATCCAGACGACACGCTAATTGCGTTCCGCTTCCTAATGAACTCACGCGACATTACTCACGTAGTCGCGCCAAAGGGCAACATGGATTTATCCCTTAAGGAAGTGACCAACAAGCTAGCGCAATTGCTTGAAAACAACAGCGAGAAGTTTGTCGCCGCTAAGGCGAAGAAAGACGCTGACAAGAAAGCATTGGAAGAAGCGCAACAAAAGGCACAAGAGCTCGATGAGCAAGCCGCTCAGCTAGGCGAAGAAACAACAGACTTGGAACAGAAACTTGATGAGCTGGCCAAGAAAGAGAAACGCCTAAAAACTCAGATTGCTACGCAAAACGAAATCCAAGAAGAACTACGCAAACAGCTTGCTGCTATCAAGCCAGCAGCAAATACAGCAGCGACCAATGTGGACGCTGGTGGCAGTCCGTCTCAAGTGATCGAGCAATGGGACGCTTCATGGACTAAGCAAGAGAAACGCGACTTCATCATTGAACGCGCTTTCAATGGCGATCTCGATGCCTTTGTTAAGCAGCTAAGCCAAGAGTTTAAAGACTCATTAGAGTTTGCAGGTGCAGCAAATCAAAACGTTCCTAGCACGTATTCAGAGTCGTACATCAATGATGCGATTTATGAGCTCGATAAAGGCGCTATGACGGTATCAGAGCTTGCCGAGGCTAAAGAATACATCCGTGATTCAATTGAAAACGATTTTCCTCAGTTGTCAGACGAAGAACGCGAGCGAAAAGCGAATATCGAGCGCAAAGAATGGCTATTGGCTCTTATTGGCCGCAAGACCATTGCTAAGGGCTGGAAGATGGATAAAGGCGAAGATAGCGAGCCGTTTGTCTACTTCGAATCGCCTGACGCGAACGACGATGATAGCTTTGGCCAGTACATGATCCACGCGCGCGATAACCAAACCTTGGCTGTCACTTACGGCGAGGGTTCACCGCTTGCTGGTGGCGACGATCTACAAGGTTGGGAAGCGGCTAAATCGCTTATTCTGGCTGACTACGACCGTGAATCTAAGTTGCTTCAAGATACCGATGACAGCAACGAAGAACCGCAACCAATTGAGAACGACGAGCCAAACGCGAACGACCAAGACAAAGACGAAACCACAGCTAACCTATTCTGGTATGGCCTACGTCTACGCCCTTATGGCTTGGGTACAACGCCGCCACAACATCAAGTGGTTAAGTACCTCGATCCAGAATCGGCTCAAGAGCAATTCGCTGACGCTGGTAATGGCATTCGCCACGGCGCGATCGCTTATGACCAAAAACTGCCACCAGAGCTAGTAAGCAACTTTGACCTAGAGCCGCTATTTGGCATGGTTGAGGGCGACCTAGAGGAAGCGGAGCGCATCGCAGCCGAAGCGCTAGACCAATGGGTTGAGGACAAAGGCGTTGATGAAATTCCTCAGTCTACGCTCGATACCCTAAAACAAGTGGGCTTCAAAGCAGCGTTCGCTAAGCAGCTACGCCAGCAGCCGGAAATGAAGAACCGCAAGGAAAATCCAAAAGCGTACAAGCTATGGAGCACATCGATTGACCTTGTGACACCGGAAATGATTCAAGAGATTGCCGAAGACCTAATGCTGGTTCAAAGCGATGCTGAATTACAGCGCCAAGCAGAACACACGCAAGGCCGCATGCGCTTCCAAGAAACTGCCCTATCCAAACTTAAGGATATGCAGTCAGTGAGCCCAAGCGATCGCAAACGTCTTGTTATGCTGGCTGACCTAACGCTAGGTACTGGTAAAACGCTAAAACGTGGCGAGAAAGTGGATGACCAAGCTAAGCGCATTTCAGAACAAGCGCACCTAGTGGAATCACTACAAGGTGAAACCCTAGCGTCATTGGAAGCGCAATTTAAGAACCGCAAAGAGATCACTGATTTCCTAACGGCTCATCGCATCCCATTTAACCGCCGTGCGAAACGTGCTGACCTACTGCAAGCTATCTTGAACTACCGTGACGGATTCTTTAGTGCAACGGCGAAAATGTTCGACCTACGCGCGCTACGTGGCGACCTATACGAGAAGTTTGAGAACGGCGAAGCGTTGGCACTGGATGACGTAGAAAAAGCGTTTAGCGCGACTACGGTTTACCATGAGGGTGACGTAGCTTACACCAAGGCAAAAGGTGAAACCGTCATTCCAGCAATGGCAGACCAAGGCGAGGACTACCAAAAAGTTGAGCGCTTCATTAAGGCGATCGATGACGGTAGTTACCCTGACCTATCCGAACTAAGTTCAGATGAGCTCTTTGCTCAGCACTACGCAATGGCGAGTGTTACCAACCAAGACATCCTGGCAATTCATGGTTTTAGATTCTTGGATAACGATGAGCAGATCGACAATGAACAGATGGCGCGCGCTATCCATAACTCAGTCATGCCATTGTGGTACACAAAAGCTATCGAAGCGGAATACGAAAGCCGTGGCTTCCCTAGCCTTGCTGCATTGCCTGACTTGAACCATAAAGGCCAATTCAAGGCGACACGCGAGAAGCGCTACGCACCAGTAGGCACTACTGGCCAAGCTGACTTTAGCGTTATCGATACGTACACAGGCAAGGTGCTAGAAACTGGCCTAGAGGGCGCAGCAGCGCAGCAAAAAGCGACTCAACTAAACGACCAAGCAGTGAAAGAAAGCACTATTGCAATCTTTAACATGCTTAAGGACGGCAAAACGCTTGAGCAAATTGCAGAGACGGAATACAGCGCACCACTTGAGCCTGTCAGTCCGGCTATGTTCACCACAATCAACGGCTTTGAATCATTGTATTCAACGCTGGCCATTAACGGCTCAGGTTCGCTTCACTCGCGCCCAACACTACGCGAGAACGCCGACAAGCTACTGGCCAAGGTGGACGATGACGGCAAGATTAACGGCATTGCGCTAACCGAAGAACAAGAGAACCAAATGGAAAATACATTTGGCTACAGTTTCTTCTCTGCGAAGTCGAACAAGGGTAAAGAGCTACGCTTTATCGCTAACACCAATTCTCGCAGCTACCTAACGGTTGACGGTGCGAACAAACTGCTTGAGCTATTGGGTGCTAAGAACGCCGTAGAATCTGACACAGCAGATGAAGTGAATAAGGGCACGTCCGAGGAAGAAAAACAACTTCTCGCTCTAGACCCAACTCAATATTCATTTGGCTCAATCTACGAGAAAGAGGGCATTCGAGATACGGGTGAAATCGCTAAGCGAATCCGCGCCTTTATCGCTCAGCTTAAGAAAGCTGGCAAAATCAGTAATGACGTTAAAATCTCAGTACGCAAGCCTCGCTACGGTACACTAGATCTAACGCTGACTGACTTGCCAAGAAACGTCATGCTCTACAATCCAGCTTACCTACAGTTCGAGATTGATAACCCTAACTCGCCAACGCCACACGGTATGAGCCGTTATACCGAAGCAGTAGATCAGCTGATCGAGTTCGTTAACGCTTATGTAGGCCAATACGACTACAACAACAGCGACACAATGACCGATTACCACGATCGCAATTTCTTTGGTGGCCGCCTAACCGTGGACTTTGATTTTGGTAAAGAGCGCAAAGTGGTAGAGCTCGCGTCTCTAACTGAAATTCACCAGCAAGGCGAACAGGCAGAGGATGACGTACTAGACGTTAACTCATTCCGTGAAAGCCTAGACGAAGAAGAAGCGAAAGCACTTGAGCAGCTAGAAGCCTTTACCAACCTAGAGCTAAAACTTGGTAAGCAGGAAGTGACATTCCCAACAGGCCGAGTGAAGTCGATTAATGCGAAAGATGAGGACGGACTAACTTACAGCCTAGACGTTCTGTTCGACATTCTAGCGACCGACTTAAGCGAAAAAGCGAAAGCTCAGCTTGAGACGATTAAGGGCTGGCAATCTGCGGATACCTACTACAACGAAAAAGGCGCATTGGCACAACCAAGCGTTGCGGCTGGTATCCATTCAGTAAATGGCTCTGTACCAGCGAACGTGTACGCTCCGTTAACCGTGCGTTCATGGCTAAACGAACGCTACGTTGATATTTACCCAATCGCTAAAGATGGCGAGTACAAGTTCGCGCTATACCAAGGCAATGACTTGATCGGTGAATTTGACGATACAGCGGAAATGGAAGCGTTATTAGTGAAAGCGTTCAATCTAAGTAGTGAAGCGCCTCAATCTGAAACAGAGGGTAATAACGAAGAAATGGAACATGTAGAGAAACTAAAAGAAATCCGAGATTTCACTGGTGAACCTACGCCGGAATTGGTTGATGAGTTCCAAACCGCACTAGAACAAGCTTACGCCTACTTCGAAGCTAACGACCAAGTGGCAGAGAATGAAGCGTTGATGGATGCCGCTCTAAGCAACATCACCAGCATGATCCAAGCGCAAATCTAATCACAACCAAGGCCGCCACATCGGCGGCCTAAACCGGAGAGAATCAAGTGTTAAGCTTAAGAGAAAAAATGACGCTCAACCGCGATGCAGCGGGTTTGTTGAAAGAGCTTAAGAGTGGCCAGCTATCGATTGGTGAACGCATCAAAAAGAACCGTGAGCTGGTGGAAATTCTTAATAAACTGACTGGCGCTAACCAAAAGGTTGAGCAGAAGCCGGTATCAAGTTCGGATGAGCCAATATCGGTAGAAGAATTTTCCAAGTTAGGCCGCTCCGATAAGATTGAAAAGCTCAATGAAGTGCTATTTCTGCCTAACTGGTACGAATACGAAATGGCGTTTTTCCCTAACTACCAAGTGGTTGAAAAGGGCGATAACTACGTTGTGTACAAAGATGGCGAAAGCTTCCAGTTTGGCTACAAGGGGCATATCGCGCGAGGTTTGGACTACTGGAAAAACGATGCGGGTTCAGCTAAGAAAAATGGTGGCTTTGGTAGCTGGTCGCGCGCTGACCGTAACAAGGCTATCAAGACTCTTACGAAGCACATCGAGCAGAATGAGCGCGACAATGGCGAACGTCCAGTTGAGCAAAGCGATCTAGTTGCGAGATTCCTTGCTGGCGAGTTTAATAACGCCAAACCATCGGTGTTTGTTGATGTAATGCGAGACGTTCACTCAGAGGGCTTGGAGCTAGATAGCATCAAGCAAAAAGCGATTGAATGGTTCGAGCACAATCCTGACAAACTGGCCGCTTAAGTTTTCGCATGCGAGAACTTTTTTGCATGGAGCGCGAAAAACACGGATGTTTTCGCATGCGAGAACTTTAGGAAACACTATCCCGTATAGTTTTCGCATGCGAGAACTTTAAAACATGACATTCCATATACTTTTCGCATGCGAGAACTTTAAAAGATGGCATTCGATATAGTTTTCGCATGCGAAAACTTTTCAGAGAACTTGAGAAAACCAAAATGAATGTTTTAACTAAAATCCGAGCAGACTATTACTACAAGCAATCTCTAAACCTTGCACTGGCAGCCAGTGAGCGTCACAACTACGCCAAGGCGCTTTTCGCATTGCTTAAGAGTCTTTAATCCTTTTTCCCTGTCCCAAAAGTTTTCGCATGCGAGAACTCGCCACTCCAAACCGGAGCGGTCAAATTGAATCAACTCACATCAATTAACGCCGAAATCAAAGAGGCAAAAAACATCAATGACCTAGCCGAGATTGTTCAACTGTACGCAACAGACAATCCAAAACCCAAGCTAGGTCGAACCAGCTACGTTGTGACAGCAAAAGGCGACGAAGTAGAAACAGGCTTTAAAGTCGTGGAAGCCAGCGACCTTATTCCATCGAACGATTTGGACGGTCGAATCAATCCGAATTTTCCACAAGAGCTGCAACCGCGCGACCGTACTCGCGTATCCTCAAAATTGCAGATCTCAAAAATGGCCAACGATTTGCGCCCACAACAATTAACCGATTCTGGACTATCTAGCCACGGCGCACCGATTGTCGGCTCGGACAATGTGGTGGAGTCGGGGAACGGTCGAACCATCGCTATCATCAAAGCGTATAGAGAGGGCAAGGCTGAAAAGTACCGCCAGTTGCTAATCGACAATGCGGAGCGCTTCGACCTATCACCGGAGAAAGTTGAAAGCATGCGCGAGCCAGTGTTGGTTCGAGAACGTGTTACCCAAGTTAACCGTGCTAAGTTTGCCCGAGATTCCAACCTCTCTGACTTGCAACAAATGAGCGCAGCCGAGACGGCTTGGGTTGACGCAGAGCGCATCGATGACCGCATGATTGCCCTGTTCCAGCCGAGCGAAACAGGCAACCTTTTGGCCAAGTCTAACCAAGGATTTATAAACAGCTTCCTAACCGAAATTGGGGATAACTCAACCGCCGGACTACTGACCGAAGATGGCCGACCAACCAAACAACTGATTGAGCGCATGCAAAATGCCGTGTTTGCCAAGGCGTACAAAAACGAGAAGTTGGTGAAGCTGGTAGCCGAGGAAGCCGATCCCGAAATTCGCAACATTTTGAGCGCGCTAAACGGCGCAGCAAGCGCATTTGTTGAGATGCAATACCTTAGCGGGGAAGTTCACAAAAACACGTCTGAAACGCTGGCAGAGGCCGTGGAAATTAACGCTTCACAACCTGACCTCGCCAAGTCAGCACTTGACTCACTGGTGCAAGCAACCGAGCTGGTAAGACAGGCAAAAGAGTCCGGCCAACATATAGACGAGCTATTGGCTCAGTCCGGTTTGTTTGGCGACAACGATCCCGAGGCCGAAGCGCTGGCGAGATTCATTGCTGCTAACAACCGAAGCGCAAAACGCATGACGCTGGCATTTAAGACAATGGCCGAGGCAATCAATAGTGAACTGCTTCACCAAGGGCAAGCGCTAGGGGATATGTTTGGCGGTGGCGGTGCATCGCTTATCGATATTCTTGGCCGAGTGAATCAAGAGCTGGAAAACGAGGGCATACAAACAGGCTTTATGTTCGAGTCTGTTCTGCGACCGGACGAACTTGCAAGAATCCATTATGCAGCTATAAAATAGGTCTAGGCTTTCAAGCCTGTGACAAGCTAGAAGACACGACAAAAAACGCCAGATTTAATTGTCAAATCTGGCGTTTTTGCATTTGGGAGTAGGGGATGTTTACTATCAGGCATCGTTATCACTACGGGCTAATCGACATAAACGAAGACGGCGTTGCCGATGGCCATTCAGTCGCAGGGAATGAGATCCCCGCTTTAAGGAAAGATGGCGAGTATATCTACAGACCATTTAAAGGGGCGCTAGATAATATCTATCTACTGCATGTCCAAAAGGTAAAGCTGGTGAATATCGTCGCTTATTGCGATGACGAACTAGGGCTATTTGGCTGGCAAGACGTGCCGCTCGATCACTATGTAGTTGGCGTGTACCGTGACGGCGGGTATTACGTCCTAACGAAAAACGGGCAGCTAATTAGCCACCCGCTTTAAAAGTTTTCGCATGCGAGAACTTTACACACGATACCCAACTAATTGAGCTTCACCAACTGGCACTTGCTCAAGTTCGCCATCATCAAACAGTACCGTTAGCTTGTCGCTATGCTTACCAGATGCGAACACCAAACCATGACGACCATTAACCATGACACAAATGCTGGTAGGCTTTTGGTTTGCCGTAGGCTTTTTGCTTGCTGGTGTCGTTTGGGTCTTTTCTACCTTGTCTGCTTTATCTGCTTCGCTAAGCTTGACCTCAACCTCATTGCCAAACGCATTGGTGCGTAACTTCACACAATCTTGGCGTGTTAGCTTCTCGCCGCTTTCCAGTGCTTCACGAACGCGCTCAGAGTTATCGATGGTTGCTTTGCGTAGTTCGTTGATGGACTCCACATCACCAATAATCCCTTTTTGGAATGCTTCCAAAACAAAGTCAGGGGCTTTAAGTACATTTAGGTATTTCGAAATGTAGCCGTCTGATTTGCCAAGACGCTTAGCCAAGCCACGGTTATCAAGATTGTGCTTTTTCTTAGCTTGGTCAAACGCCTTACCTAATTCGATTGGCGTTAAATCTTCACGCTGGATGTTTTCAATGAGCTGGCCAAAAATATCGCCCTTTTCACGGACAATACATTCAACGTGAGTCAGCTTGTCGCTCAACATAGCGGCGCGCCAACGGCGTTCACCCTCTTGGATTTTGTATCCCTTGCCATCGAACGGGTAAACAACGACAGGTTGAATTTGGCCGTTTTCTTCTAGGCTTTCGCACAATTCAAGTAGTGACTCATCGTTAAATTCTTCACGTACTTGCTCAACTGAATACAAAGAGTCTTTAGGGATAGCCAGCACTTTCGCTGCATCGCGGATTTCTACCGCTGATTCATCCAAGAGATTATCTAGGTCGCTAAGCTTGATTCGATCTCTTAAGCTTTTGGTCATGCTGTCACCTCTACCATGCGCTTGCAAAGTTCATCACAAACCGCTGTAAAGCCGAATTTCTCAGCCGCTTTAGGGTTGGTTTCAATCAGTGCTTTGCCTTGGTTTAGAGCTTCACTTACGCGCGTTGTTTTAATCAGTTTGTTTTCAAAAACTAGGTTGCCGTACTCTTTACGAAGTTCCGCTTCCTGTTCGCGCTGGTCGTTTGTGATATTGGCTTCGATAAGGTTTAGGACAATGCCTAACACTTCCAAGTCAGGGTTCATTCGACGGATTTGGCGCGAGGTCTTAACCAGCTCATTAACGCCTTTGATCGACATTTTTTGTGCTTGGCTAATGATAAGTAGCTTACTGGCCACAAGTAGCGCTGCATGCTGTAGCGCGTTCGCCGCTGGTGGACAGTCGATAAAGATATAGTCGTAGTCGTCTTTGATAAGGTCGATAGACTCAGCCACGTTTAAGATTTGTGATTGAGTAATGTTACCCATGCGCTTATCGCCGCCAATAACGTGTACGTTTTCGCTTACTACAAAAGGCTTAGCCTTTACTGGATTTTCGAAAAGGTTGTAAGCGTTGTGTAGGCAGCTCGCAGATGTGTACTCTGGATTCTCGACCATTTCCGGTGCAATAGAGCCGCCCAAGTTGTTTTGCGGGTCAAAGTCCAGGAATAGACATTTCTTGCCTTGGTTAGCGATGCTAATGCCAAAGTTGTAAGTACAAGTTGTTTTACCTACGCCGCCTTTTTGGTTGGCAATCGCCATGATAGTGCTCATTAATGATTTCCTTTGCTGGTGGAGTTTGTTTGCTGTTTTGGTTTGCTCAGTGCTGTTTCAAGATCATCGATATAGCACTGAACCACATAGTCGGTCGTACCGCCGCCATTCATGGCTTTGTAGATGGCAGTGTGACAAGGGCTTACTCCCTTAACGCCATCAATAAGCAGCTTGGCTTTTCTGGTACTTCCTGCTTTCTCGACTAATTGAATTAGTCTTTCGCATCGTTCCTTGGATGCCATATCAACGCCTCTTAATTGTTGTCACTGGCAACGGGGGTTACACTATACGTTGCCAGAAGCAACAGCACAAGCGAAAAAGTGAACAAACAGAACCGATTGCACAAGTTTTCGCATGCGAGAACTTTGAGAAAAATGTGAGATTGATTCCGAGAGTTTTCGCATGCGAAAACTTTTTGACAGAATTATTACTTACTCAATCCAGCAAAGTGACAGAATTGCCAGCGCGTAATCAGCAAGTGTAAGCGGTTGCATAACCAATTGTTTTTAATAAAAAAGACTAAAAAAACTTGTTGAATATGAAATTTATCTCATATAAATTACACACCAGATAAGCGATGCCGAAAACTATTAGGGGTAGTAGTGCTTGTGTTTATGCTTATCGATTCAACGTGCAATCCCCGCCATTTTCTCAGTGGCGGGGTTTATTTTTTTCTAGCAAAAGTTTTCGCATGCGAGAACTTTATGAAACACTATCCCGTATAGTTTTCGCATGCGAGAACTTTAAAACATCCCATCCTGTATAGTTTTCGCATGCGAGAACTCTCTACCAAATTCCATGCAAAAAAATACCCGCCAAAGATGACGGGCATATGAGAAAAAGTTTTCGCATGCGAAAACTTAACGCATCGATTTGCTGTTAACACTCCACGCTTCGAGATTTACATCCTCGATAGAATATTCAAATTCTTCATCATCGGCGTAGTAGGTATGTAGGTTTGCTTGCCAGTAGCCTTTATCAATTTGCTCTTGCTGGTACGCCCACGCAGCACACAACAAAATCGCAGGGTCTTCGAAATTGAAGTGTTGCTCTGTGATCACTTCTGAATCGCTGCCAAGGTCATAACCATGCTTGGCCATGAGTGATTTAACCGCCCACCAATAAGCGCCATAGTGACGGTACATGAGCGGATTGGCTTGAAGTGTTTTGTAAATGCCATCTACTTGAGCTCGGATAAATGCTTCTTTGCTTTGCGCTGTTTCTAGCGCCTCATCGAGTAGGGGCTGTAGATCTTCAACGGTAGGCAATTTCACTTGGGTAATCATTGTTATCTCCAAAAAGTTTTCGCATGCGAGAACTTTTTCGCATGCGAAAATTTAAGTTAGGCAGCTTCGGCCAACGTGTTGTGAATGGTTAATAGCGATTTCGCCAGCAGTTCTAAATCCGCTTTCGCAGAGATAAACCACCAGCCACCATTAAACTCACTGCTTGCGTTCGAAGCGAAGTCAGCGCCGTACTCGGCCTTGGCTTCCTTGTCACCAGCGAACATCACTTTCAGCGAACCTTTAAGGCCGTTGTTGTCCATCAAACCAATGCGTTCGTATGGCTCTACAACAATCTCTTTTCGGTTGCGACCGCGCTTAGGCTTCCAGCTAATTGGTGAAGTCACCATTTTAACGTCGATGCCAATGCCTGACATTAGTTCGCTAAACTTCTCGATGCTCTCTACGTTAATGGCAGAGATATTATCGATTTTCACTTTCTGCGTTTCGGTCACTTTAACCTCGGCCTTTTCCGGCTTATCCGCATTTAGGTACTTCTCGATAAATTCCTCACGCTGTGCGCTGCGATAAGTGAATAGCGAACCATACGCACCTTTCATGCGATTCAATGACCAGTCATCCGAGAAGATTAGGCCATCACCGGATAGGAACTCACGTTCGCCAATAGCGTGTAGGTCAGCACATACCTTAAGCATGGTTTCTTGTGAGTTTTCGCCGTAAATCGCATCGACCTTTTTCAGTAGGTGAGTATCGGTCGTTGGTTTGTATTGCGTCATCCAGTACGCGATCTGTGATAGACGTTTCGCACGGTCAGGGTCGTTAGCCACCAGCTTAGTGAAGTCAGCGAATAGCTTATCTTCCAGCTCTGTGCGGTATTCGCTAGAGCGTTCGGTCAGAATATCGGTGTAACGAGTGAACTCACGAGCCGATAGGCGGCGAGCTTCGTGTGCGTTGGTATAACCTGTCCATTTCAAATTGCTTAGATGGTTATCTAGCTCTTTAAGGAAAGTGATAGACGTTTTGTAAGTCGTCTCTGCTTTCAGTAACGCTTCTTGATAAAGCTCAGGGTATTTTTCCTCGAATGCTTTGATCTCAAGTGTCACCAGTTCAACAACTTCCTGTTCGCTCACTTGGTTGCCGTTTTCCATCGCCTGTTTGTCCCAATCGCTACCGATAAAGAAACTTAGAATGTCGTGTTCCAACATCACGCGACCTTTATCTTCCAATTGCTTGGTTACTTGGTCGAGTAGGGCTTTCACGATCGCTTTATCGCTCGCATCTGGATAAATCAGCGTTTGGTCTGGTTCAACATCCAATCCCCACGGCGTAGAGAATGAGCCGTCAGCATTGCGCACCAAACAACGGCGGCTGTTACCGTAGGCTTTCATTTTCTTTTCTGCGACCAGTTCAAAGAACGTCTCACGGTCAAACGTATGAGCGACTTCACTTAGTGGTACACCTTGGAGCGCTTTTGCTTCTAGCGCAGCTCTATCCTGATTCACTGGCGCAATTTCAATGATGCGCTCAACAGGTAGATCGACATAGTTGCGTGACGCTGGTTCGCCGTCCATTTCAGTAATAAAGCCGTCCACCGTGCCAGATTTACGGTCGAAGTTGGTGATCATGATTGTTGCTTTTGAATCGTACTCGGCGCTCCAAGAACGGCTCTTAACTTCGGCTTTGTAGGTGTAGCCATTACGCACAATCACACCGTTGCGAACAATGTATAACTCTGGATGAGTTAGGAAGTCAGGGTAATCCTTTAACACACCGTCATTGATGGCCAGCTCCATTGCTGGTTTCAATTTCTTGATGGTATCGCTCGCTTTGTCGCGGTTTTTGATCGCTGCCTCAAAGGTTTTGATTTTGCTTTCTAGGGCAAACAATCTGCCTTTAGTGCGTTGGTAGTTTTGGTGCTGCCAACTGCCTCGCTTCTCGCCCTCTGCGCGTAGGCGATCTTCTTCCACTTCATTGCGTAGCGGTTCTAACTTATCGCGTAGTTCGGCCAGCTCGCTTTCAACTTCGGCCACATCCAAAGCAAGCATTTGGGTAGCTTTGATGTACTTGCTAACGTTGATACTTGCTAGTCGGCGTTCCTCTAATTTGCGCTTGCGCTCCGCTTCACGTTTGGCCGCTTCGATACGGGCTTTCGCTTCTTCTGGATTCGCTGCCAGCATGATTGCTGTTTCGTCGGCTGCGTCTGCATCGGCGTTCGCAATGTACTTGTCATTACCTTTGAACATTGTCTCAATCCAAGTGGCTTTACGTTGGATTGTGGCCAAGCGGAAATCATCGAATGAGCCTTTAGACGTGTAGTAGTGAACGTTCACGCTGTTTTGTTTAGAGCCAACGCGCGCGCCACGGCCATTACGCTGTGTGATACTCATTGGAGTCCACGGTAGCGTTAAGTGGTGAATATCGGTTGTGCCATGATGCAAGTTAATACCGACTTCGCCTTTTTTATTGAGGATCATGAATTTGTATTTCGAGGTGTTGTAAGCATTGGCGATTGCTTCCAAACCTGCTTCTTCATCGTCCTCAGTGGCCTTAGAGCCTTTCTTACCTGCAACGGTATCGCTGTTCAAAATACCGATTTCAGACAGCTTGCAACCAACGAAATCCGCAATGATGCGAGCCAGTTTTTTGTGCTGTGTTTTTTCTTCGGTAAAGACAAGCTGCTTACCACCAGCCAGATAAATCTCGCGCGCGTTCTCAAGGAACTTGGCGTACTTAGGAGAGACAGGGTGCGTAAATTTCAACTTAGCCTTGTCACAAATGCTTGTGAACTTATCATCAAGTTGCTGGTGGAGTTGAACCACGCAGTGATCGCCCTCGACCTTAACGCTCTTATCAACCTTAACTTGGATTTTGCTTAGCTTAACCGTGCCGTCTGGTGCTACATCCTCAAAAGTGACTGTGACGGTATTTGGTAGCTTAGCGACTGCCGCCTCAACCTCTTTCTTGTTGTCCTTAGCGAATCGGTAGGTAACACGCTCATAGTACAAATCAAGGTCTGTACTTACCTTGTCCATTTTACGGATCAGGCCGAAAACCGTGTCGTTAGGGTATTGCTCGACAATCTCTTGGTTTTCGTCTTTGTCTGGATTGCTGATGGCGTCAGCGCGTTGGCGTAGTTCCTCATATAGCGCTTCCTGTTCGCTATTCATTTGGACAAAGCTTTGTTGGCTAATCAGGTCAGGAATGTGAACGTTGGCACCAACGGATTTAGCATCCTCGATCGTCATGTATCGGTTAACGATGTTTCGAAGTGCGTCTAGGTTTTGGAATCCGAGTAGGGCTTCACGCTGTTCAACTTCGCCCGAAATCTTAGTAACCAGCGCTTCGCCAGTCTTACCAAACATGCGGATAAAGTCGTCGCTGTCAAAGATACCCATCTTGGCAAACGTGTCTGCCGGAATGATGTGGGACAGCATATTGAACATATCAACAGGGCTGTTTACGGTTGGCGTAGCTGTTAGGAAGTAAACGCCTCGACCGTCATTGCGCGCTTTAATGACGTTGTTCTTAAGCTGCATATCGATAGCGCGATCGGCTTGCGCTTGGCTAGGCAAGAATGCCAGGTTATTTCGGTATGAGCCGCCCTTGTACGAGTTACGGAAATCATGCGCCTCATCGACCATAACCGAGTCGAATAGCAAGTCCTCGAAGTACGGTAGTTCTTCGTTTTTGGCCGTGCCATCGTCAGAGTATTTCGCTTCAAAGCGCGCGTTCTTCGCTTTCTCTGTGTGGCTTTCCGCTTCCTTAACTAGCTTGCTTGAACCAGCAATCAAACCAGCATCGCGCATTTCAAGCACGTTGGCCGTAATCGTGTCCGGCTTCAATGGAATGCGGTTGTACACGTCTTTTGTCATTACCACGATGCGAGCGGTTGACTGTGTAAGCTGGTGGAGCTGCTCTGCTACGCGCTTGCCGTTGGTGTCTACGGTCAGTTTGGCGCGCAAGATAGGATCGCCTTTCTTGTCTAGCTTAGGTTCGCCCGTTTCATCCAATACTGGTTCCCGAATGATTTTGCCGTCATCGTCTTTGTGAACCTCAAGGCCGATAAATACCTTGTCAGATAGATTGCTTTCACCAAAGAACAGATCGGCTTCATAGAACCAGTTTTCTAGCACTGATTTAGGAACAACGATGGCCACACGGTTTGCGCGTTTGGTTTCTAGGTTGTACTGCACTAGACCAAGGCCAGTGAGCGTTTTACCCAAGCCAGTACCAAAGGCAATAATGCCGTTACCGTCTGCACTGTGACGGCGAATCGTTGAGTTTTGGTAAGGTAGGAACTCAATCGCACCAGATACGCCATCTAGCGATAATGGAGTGTCATCGAACTCCGGTTTAATCCAACCGTTAAACGTATTGTTGTAAACCTGTTCCAAGTATTCTGAATGGTCAGATGATGCAATCCATGTAGAAAACTCATCATCGAGGCGGCGCATTTGTTCACGGATAAGTGATTTATCTTCGTTCTTACTACCGCCACGAACCGCACCATAGTTGATGTACGATTCAATTTGACGCTCAAATCGCTCATCGCTGTTCGCTGCTTTACCTTTCACGCCATTACGAGTTAGGCCATCAATCCATTCGCCATCACGCCAACGGTAGCCAGTGAGGTATTGGCCGGATTCGCTTTGTACGAAATCCTCAAAGCCGTCCTTATCCTCGGTAAAGTCGCCCAAGATAAATTCCGTGTAGCCACGGTCATGCAGGAACTCAAGCATGATGTTTTTAGGAATCCACTTATCGGTAAGCTTCATCTTCACATCGGCAATCGAGATCTTGTTTCGCTTAGATTCGATGGCTTGGATTTGGCGCATGATGTTAGCTTTCACGGTATCGCTGGTGGCCGATACTAATTGTGTGGTCAGCTGATCCATGCGTTTACCGACAAGGCCAGTCGTCGCTTTGTGGAATGCTGTCACCGTACCGTCAGGGTTTACGGCTACCTCATCCATGTTCGCTAGGTAATCAAGCAACTGCTCATCGCTCATCGTATCGATACCGCTTGCGGTGTAATACGTGCGAACGTCATGCAGTGTCAGTGTGGTTATGCCTAGTTCACGGTCGCATAGATGGAACACGTCACCAATGCGAGACGAACTGTATTGAACAGTAAGTTCACGCTTAAGGTCGCCTTTGAGTAGGTCAGACAGTTTGCCCTTAGAATCGATCGATGAGTGGTAGTAATTCCATGCAGAGACGTACTTCTCGCTTAAGTTGCTTAGCGCTTTCTTCGATACCTTAGAGCCGCCCATTAGTGCGTTCAGCTCTAACACTTCGCCGCTTAACTTCACGCGATATTGTTCGGTCTGGAAGTCCTCCGCGCCCATTGCCATGTTGGCCAAGTCGCTATTGGATGTGGTTCGGCCACCAGCAACCAGCGTTGCAAGTGTTTGAACTTTCATGCCAAGTAGAATGCCTTTGTAAGCGTGTTCTTGGCTCGCTTTTGGCAGCTTGGCAATCTCGCGCATTAGGGCTTTAAAGTCGTCATGACACAAGTAGCCGTAATCTTCGAAAATCTGTAGCGCTTGGCTGGCCGATAGCTTAAGCATCGATTCAGTAGAGTAGGTGATAGAACCGATCTCATCGGTGTTATCTACGCCATAGGTCGCCTTGCTGATAACGCCTGTTTTCGCGTTGCTTTCGGACACTTCCCATTCGCCATCAATCATTTCGTATTGCTGGCCATTGCGGAACATTGTATCGCCCTCGGAGTATTTCGCGCTCACTGGCTCGCTTACCGATTCATCAAGCAACATCCAGTCGATACGGCTGTTAAAGCGGCGCATTAGGGACTGTTTAATGTCCTCGTTAGAACGGTTGCCGCGCTTCACGACTTTGCGCGCAAACTTACCTACGCCCTCAACAGTCTGTTCGCCGTTGATGAATTTCTTACCCTCGCGCTCGAACCACTTACCTTTAAGCCAAGTATTCCAAAGCACGTTAGATTCAATCAGCGTGTCACGGTCGGCACTATCAATCAGTGCTTTCGCTTGGTCGCTGTGTTTGCGCCAGATAACAAGGTCAGTCACTACGCCAGTATCAGCGAACGTGCCCGTTGGTAGTCGGTGCGCGCCCAAGAACTCCGCTTTAAGTGCGAGTTGTGTACGCCACTTCTCAAGGTTTTTCGCATCACAAATACGAGTTGGAAGCACTAGGGCAATCAAGCCACCAGCTTTCGCTTTATCGATAGAACGAGAAACGAAATACTGATCGGCGTACTTAATGTCTTTGTACGCTTTGTCTTTCATTGCACTAGCATCACGAACACCATAAGGCGGGTTGCCGATCACTAGGTCGAAATCGCCAATATCGGGATTGCTGGCCACGGCTTCGAATGCCGATTGAATTACATGATCTTCGGGGTGAAGAATCTGGTTAATGGCCGCCGAGGTCTGATCCATTTCTACGGATGTAGTTAGGGTGCCTTTAGGTTTGGTTTCGCTAAATACGCCCACGCCCGAACTTGGTTCAAGTACGCTACCGCCAGTAAAGCCATAGGAGCGAACTGCATCCCAAGTCGCGCTCGCCAGCCATTTAGGCGTGTAGTATTCGTTGGTGGAGCCACCGATACCGCCAAAACCTGTGTAGTCGCGCAGAGCTGCTTTATCTTCGGGTGAAACGTTGGAGTAGTCGCCGTTGTACTTGGCGAGAATGTCTTTGGCTAGTTGGTTAGCCTTAAGGCGCTGGTGGCCTTTTGGAGTATCGCTAATATCGACAGCGAGCAAGGCTTCAAACTGGCTGACCAGTTCATCGATTGTTGTCGCCTGTTCAATACTGCGGGTTAAATCAGTGTTCATCGAACTTGCCTTTTATTCTTTGGATAAAAGCCAAAAAAAAAGTCGAGCTTTCGCCCGACTTTTTCCTTTCCTATTCCCCATCCCAAAAAAAACGCCACTATCAATATCAATTTAAGTTAATGAATAATCTAAAATATCTAAGGAAGTAGATTTTTAGGGACGAGGCAATTATTCCGAACACACCGAGCGCTATCAAGGCGAAAAATTAGTTTTTTTAGTGAGTAACCATCATTAAAGGGCAAGCGATTGAACTTTGACTAAAAAAATTTATTCCAACAAAAATCAATGATTTATTATCGCATTGGTCACATTGACGCAATGCGCTATCATCCAAGATCATCCCCATCTCTGTAAAAAGCGCCTCAACTAACTGAGGTCGCACATGTCGCAAAACAAGGCATCAATTGGACTGGCGGCAGCTTTAAAACAAGCGTTCCCTTTCTTTAACGAGAATGACGATAAAGAGAGTCGGATAAGTTTTGAATCTGGCGCTGGATACACGGGATCGCCATTCCACGATCGCGAACACCAATTAGATGAAAGCAACGGCGCTCTGACCAATGACGGTCGAAAAAGCTCAGACCGCTTTTTTCTGCACAAGCTGCCGAAAGATCGCTTCATGCTATATCCGATACTCAAGGAAATGGCCGAGGACAGCACGATTGATGCCGCGCTCAATCTGCACCTTGGTCACGCTCTTTCGGTATCAAACGACAATGGCATGGCTGTGTATCTTCATCCAACCGATGAGAAGTACGCCGAGTACGTAGGCCGTCTTAACCGAGAGCTGCTAACTCCAATCAACGAAAACCTAATGAACTGGACGTATTCAACGCTGGTTTATGGGGTTAACTATGTTCGCCCATACACGAAAGAGGGCGTGGGTATTACTCACTTTGAGGCCAACTACTACACGTTGCCAAACCAAATTCGTGAGTACGAACGTTCGGGCGAGCTAGCGGGATTTACTGCGGAATATCTACAAACCCGAGCGAACGGCGAACAGGTACGCCTTGCAGAGCCTTGGGCGCTTATCCCACTAAAAATGCCAATCTGGCGACCAGATATGGATATACCGCCAGTTAACTACACTGGCCAGCGCTACTCACTTTATGACGATGCGTATTCACGCATGCCAATCGAGACGCAGAACTACGGCACATCCATTCTTCTTACCTGTTTTGAGGCTTGGTCGATGCTTCGCCAGTCCATTGCAGCACTCGGCGCAAGTCGTGTGAATGCTTCACTTATCGATCGCATGGTAGCGGTAAACACTGACGGCTTAGATGCGGCCGGAGCTGCGGAATACATCAACATGGTCGCTGACCAGATGAAGCAAGACCGTCAAGAGGTGGTAGACCGTTCCCGCAAGCTAGGTTTCATTCCAACCGTCATCAACACGCTATTGCCATTTATGGGCGGCGCTAAAGGTGGCTTGCAGATCGATACCTTTACCACTGACCCGAATATCTCCCACATCGAAGACATTATGTTTCACCTTAAACGCTTAGCCGGAACGCTTGGCGTAGACCCATCCATGCTTGGGTTTGGTGATCTTCTTTCTGGTGGGCTAGGCGAGGGCGGCTTCTTCCGCACATCGATTCAATCTGCACTACGCGCCAACCAAATCCGCGCAGCCGTGGTGGCGTTCGTTAAGCGCGCTATCGACATTCACACCATCTACCGAGACGGCAAGGTGTGGAATGACAACGATATGCCATTCGAGATCCGATTTAACTCTCTCAACACTGCTATCGAGCAAGAGAAGTCGGCAGCAATGGAGTCGCAAGCGAACTACGCAACCATGCTGACTACCGTGCTTGACCTTATCGAGCAATCCCCAATCGGCAAGTCTCCGAAACTCAAAAACCATCTTTACACGTCCGTTGTTGGCCTCGATTCCGAGCTGGCCAATGAAGTCATTTCCGAGCTCGCGGCTCAAGTGGCCAAGAACGACAAAATGATGGAATCCATTGGCATGACTGACCAAAGCGAAGCGGAACGATTCGTTAGAGACGTAGTTCTCGACCTACTAACCGAAATCCAAAGCCATTAATGGAGAAAAGAAAGTGACAGCAAAAGCACTTAAACAAGTATCCGACCGTTTCAGCCTATTCAATGACGGTCGAAAACTTAGCGCCAACAAGCGCAATTACATCATCAAAGCCGTGCAAGCGATGATCAACAGCCCACGAACTCAAGAGCTATTACGACTCGGTGAAGCGTATGGTTACTATGGCCATCAATCCCGCCAGCGAGCGAATAAGCTCTCAATCGGTGAAACTGAGGTGATCATGATTAATGGTCGTCCGGTTGTGGTAGAAAACGTGCCATCTAACCGCACAATCTCTATCACCTGTTCAGATGACGGTATTGTTGAACACACTCAAGAGTTTTTAGATACCGATACAGGCCGCATCGCTTTAGGTTTGCACAATAGCCGTGCTGGTGGTTGGAGTTGGGCGACTGGTGGCCAAGATACACGCGAGGCATCGATCACGACTTCGTATCACGGTATGGACTACGTGTTGCAGCCGAACTATATCAGCCTAGACCATCCGGCCATGATGATGGAAAGTGCGAACGGCAAGCAAATGATCCTCGAATCGCTACAGGAACAAGGTTTTGATGAGGAATCCGCGCGTAATATCTACGCGAACATGACTCAACAGAGCAATGTTGAGCTTGTCGGTGATCTTACTAACCAGCTTATGTACCTAGAAAGCGTGAATGCAGAGTTGCGTGAAAAGGTAGAGCAAAACGCTAAGGCAACCTCGATGCTGCTTGATGTTGTGGACTCTTTGCCTATCTATGTAACCGATGCGCAGCGCAAAGCGATCGCCAACATGGCCACCAAGGAAGATCATCAAGTGGTGCGAGCTATGTTTGAGTCGCTAGGTTCCCGAAAAATGGCGACTTTACCGACAAATAGCTACGTTCCAGTAGAGCAAAAAGTGAGTGTTGCGCCTCAAATTAAACAGCAATTCGTCAACTTCGGATCTTCATCACGAAAATTCCAATAAGTTGATCAATTAAAAAGCGCCACCAGCTATTAGTAATTAAGTGCAAAAAAACACTAAATTAAATCGAAAATGCTGGTGGCCGATTCGGAATTTTATAAATCACTAGGCGCGACAGGACGCAAGTAGAGTTTATCTTTCTTGAAGTGCGTTGGTCGCCAGTCCCAACCAGCGATAGATACGCTATCTCGCGCGCCAGCAATATACGACACTGAGCGCAACACATTGACACCCTTATCAAAGTTAATCGCCTTATCGGCCTTTAGAACGAGTCTACCGTCTTTTTGGCTATGCAAACCAAAGGTGCAACCTGAGATTGTTACTAACAAATCCAACGGTAGCGCTGGTGCGTTCTTTTTCGGGAACTGACGGCGCTTAAATTGTTGTTTTAATTGGTTAACTTGAGTTTCTAATTGCTGTTCAGCACTTGGTGGGGGAGTAAATTTCATCACAGAGTTATCCACAAAATTCTATGTGTTCGGAATATTAACACGTCTAAAAGGAGTTTAAATAGATAAATTTTTTGGTAAACTCTAGCGCCAGATGGTAACGCACCTTGTTCGGAATCGCTTTGATACAGAGACTTGTTTGATCAACCATTTACGATCAATAATAGGGGAGTTTTTCTGTAATTAGATCATGGCGATACCGTGATAGAGAGAAAGTGATTCGATTTCGGGCAACAGAAAATAAAAAAGCCCGCTTTGGCGAGCGGGCTTTCTTACTGAAATCGAGCTTTAAGCGGCTAACTTAAAGCGTCACGACAAACGAACTTAAGGAAAGTCATTATGCCGTAATGAATTAGACCGAAGCCTAATCAGGCGAGACATTTAGTTGGCGACTAATGCCTCAAATGGTTAGTAATTAGTTTAACAGTTTAGATTGAGCATCAATCTCAGCGAACGTTAACACAAATTACACCACACTAAAGCAGGTGTAAGTATAACGTTCAAAGAGATCGGTGGCAAATTTTTACGCCTTTTTTTTGAGCAAATTTTATGCAAAACACACCGCTTTTACTGCATCCTTGCTACTGGAAGTCAGGATTCAGAACCCAAGCCTCCAATATCAAAGCCAATAAACCGTCGGCACAACGTAAACTTGCTTGCCTACTAGAAACTATCTCAAGCCATATTCTTAAGCATGGCCATACCTGCTTTGCATCAACTACTCGATTGGTACAGGTCTACAACGAGAACTGCGATCGCTATGGTTGTCGTCCAACCACTTTTGACACTCTCAAAAAACAACTGAAAACAGCAGAAGGCTTGAACTTAATTGTCCGAGAACAGAAGCCAAACAATGCAACAGGTCAGAATCTACGTCACATCACTCTATGCGTAGACGCCATCCAAGAAATGTTCGCTGGCGCATACAAATACGCGCTACAAGCTGCACAAAAGCGTTTTAATAGACAAAAACGGCACTCAGGGGGGGCTTCTGTGGAAAAACCTCTTGAGGCCAGTGCTGACAAGGCTTGCGAGCAATCAGACAAAAACAAAAATGGCACTATAAATACAAAAGATCTCTCTACAGAGAGTAAAAATAAAATTAATAACGGTATCCCGTCTGATTCTTGGTTTTTGAAGATCTTCAAACGTGACGCTGACGAAGTAAAACAACTTCAACTAGCAGCTAAGCAAGGCCGCCTATCAGCTAATGGAGCTCGTCGTGTTATCAAGCTGTACAACAAGCACCAAGAGCCTTTAGCGCCTAAGTTCGTGTCATACCTTAAGTTTGTGATTGCTAGCTGGCACAACAAGGCTGCAAGCGCCGTGAAAGCTAGCGTGAACAAGGTTCGTGATACAGCCACCATGTTAGCAGAGTACATGAACACCATTTCCGAGAAAGAGTCTCAAGGCTTAGTTGAATACTATCGTGACACAGTCGGGCGAGTACAAGTCAGGTATCTGTAATCACTGCTTGATGTGAGTATTTCTATACATGCGTGACCTAAAATGTGTCATAATTACCTAAATCTTGTTATTTATGGATGTGCATTTGCATGAGTGATGAAGAATATTTCTACCCTGCGGTAAGCGATAACCTCCCGAAACATATCAAAAAAGGCCATCAACTGGTCTTTAGTCGTCAAGATCTATCCGCTAGGGAAGCAGATATGTTTGCGTTGATGATTGCACATATGAAACCAAGTGATTGGGAGCAGAAAACACCACACTATGAGTTTACTTCACATCAATTATCAGAGTGGCTAGGTGTTGAGTCTAAACATATCGGTAGCAACTTAAGTCCAGTAGCGAACCGCCTAGCTAGTCGAAAAATCGGGATAAAGGTGGAAACCCCGAAAGGTGATATTGAATTCGACTATAGACCTCTTTTTAAACATATCGCTTATAAACACGGCATACTTACGATGGTTCCTAACGATATGCTAAAACCTGAGTATATTGAATATAATCAAGGATTTGCTCTGATTAATACTCGCAATTTCTTTGAGGTAAAGAAGGAGTATTCTAAGCGCTTGTACGAACTGCTTAGTCGCTTCAAAGACAAGGGCTTTGAAATGCATGCGCAAAAGCTTAGTGAACTGAAAGGAATATTTGGGCTTTTGGACGAATCAGGGAAGCTGAAAAAAGATAAAAGTTCCTTCAAAAACAACAGCGTATTTATGAAACGTTGTATCAGGGAAAGCATTAAAGAACTTTCTGAACACCCTCAGATTAGCAAAGAGCTTCTATTTTTAGAAAGCAGCCAAGGTGATAAGGGTTTTGAGGTTGTAAAGAAAGGTAGAACCATTACTGGAATCAAGTTTCTCTTCCGGTGGGTTAAACTAGGTTCAATTGATGAACTAAATCAACACGATGCTCTTAAGACAATTCGACAACTTGAATTGAAAAGGCTTCAAAACCAAGTCAGACTCACCGAGTCTGAACTAGAATCACTTGCCATCGCGTACCGCTATGTGGGTAAAGAAGACCACGCTCTTAAAGTTGAAGCTAGCTTGTCAAAGCGACACTCAGAAAAAGAGCAACAAAAGCATGATGATGGAATGCATGAATTAGAGTCGTTAATGGAAAAGATAGATACCCTTTCAGAACTAACCGATACACACGATTACTGATAGCTAACAAGTTTTAGGTCATGGGCTCGATAGATGACATTTTCTAGGTTGAAATGAGCTATGTGACACATTTTAGGTATATGGGAGGGAATTCGACGTGATCATTGACTCGAAAGTAGAAAAAACCGGACAAGACTCCTATACAACCATCTCACACACCTAAAATATGTCATTTAAGAACAGAAACACCTAAAACCTGTTATCCAATCACCTGATATATGATCACTTTCACCTAGATTATGTAGCACTAAAGCCTGTAAGAAGATCACAAACACCTAATAAATGATCAATTAAACCTAGATCTTGTTACTTAAAGACCTAAAAAAAGATCTTTAAACGAGTTAAAACCAATTGAAATCAATACGTTACGGTTCCTATAGATCTTATAGGTCTATAGTTTCCATAGATTGATATAGTTAAATATAGATCTTTATAGCGTATGTGGATAACTGGAAAATCAAAGATTTACACAGTTTCCCACATACACAACAAGTTTTTGTTGTTTAGATGAGTGAATGATCCTAGCTATAGACAACGGCATGCTACAACGAATAGCGACCGCATTTGTGTGAGTCCTTTACAAAAACACGAATTGACAGGAAATATTAATTATTGGATAGTTGTAAGTGTGCTCTAGAAGCAACAATGTACTTCTAGAGCAGCGTTGGTTAACCGAATAGTGCTTGAATAATAGCTGCTACTAGGTTGATAACAGCTATGACAAGCTCAATGAGCTTACTCATATAACCTCCGACGGTTTTGAGTGTTGTAGCTATGTAAGTCGTATTAAGTGACTGGTACTCACCTAATGCGCATTACTTGAAGTGAAGCTTTTAGCTGCTTCGAGCTTGGTTGGTGATTACATAATTACCTCCAGTAATTAAAGGTTGGGTTCTTCGAATCCAGCCTTTTTTTATATTCTTCACACAATCAAGGTTATTAGGGAACGTTTTGTTCCAAGACTTGCTGTGCCTAGTATTCCAGACTTTTTGCTAATTTTGCAAAAACCCAAACGAGTTGGTTATCTCTTTCAGGTTAAGGCGTATGAAAACTCCCAAGTCCTTATGTCCCATTGTTATCAGATAATTCCCCTCTCATAAAGAAACGCTTTGAAAAATATTTATTTCTCTACATGAATCGGGATATGAGCAAGATTATTATCCTATAATTCATATTCATTTTTCCTTTCTGCTTGATGCAAACCTCAAAAGAAAGTTGCCGCTTCCAGCAGATGGGTTAGCGCATTCAATATATTGCTGTTAACTCATCTTATCCTGTTAAAAACAAAAATGCTTCCCCGTACAACTTAAGTGGTTAAGCTTGCTATAATTTGGCTATTTCTTGCCCACTAATTTCCAATTAGCCTAAGTGTTGACAGCATCTTATCAACTATTTGACGTTGATAAGATGCTAAACGATCTGTCGTTATGGTCACGTAAGACGTCTGTTTTTCACTATACCGCTTTTTTAAATTGAATGCGTGTTTGTAGGACTAACGGTCGAGTTTTCTTGATGAATCAATTCCAACCAACTTTCGCGATTGATGCTTTCTAACTTTGATTTTGTTTCTTATAAAACGACAGTATTGTTTTTTGTTTTGGTTATTTTTTTTTGTTTTTGTTTCTGGTTTGCGTTCTATTAAATCCCGAACGTAAAGCGCTTTCTCTATGAGTGGGCGATTTTTTTGTGCATTAAATTATTGAGTGTTCGGATAAAATATTGAGGCAAAAAAAAGCTTCGAGTTTCCCCGAAGCTTTCCATTACTCTTATCCCGATAGCTAAACGTATCCGTCTATGCGAGGTGGATTTTATCATCATCCACTTTGAAAAGAGAAGTGTTTAACTTGCTAAGTATCTTTTCTACTGGGATTCTCCACATTTTACACAAGTCATTTAGGTTGTTCTGACCGCTCTTAATTGCATTGGCCAAAGCGAAGTCTAAGACGCTGTTCGAGGTATTACTCTTTAACGTCTGCTTGGATTTGGTCGTGAACTTTTTTGCTGTTGTTCTCTGACATTTGCTGATTCCTCATATGAGTCTGTTTGCCTGTTTGCTGAGAGCAAAACACATCGTTTCGGTTTTTGTATCAATGCGTTTTGCATTGTTTTTTGAGTGTGTTTATACTGCGAATAAAATCGATGTGTTCGGAATGAAAGATGAGTGGGGAAATTTCTGAAATTAAGCGATCTCAACTGGAACAACGGCAAAGAGAGCGAGACGAAAGCTCACCATCAATCCTGGATACATTCGAGGGCATAGAGCTTACGGACGAACGCGAAGCTCTGGCGAACCGGTTACAAGATGCCGATGTGACATTGGATGACAAGCCGGATCGCTGCCCGACTTGCAATGGCACTGGTTACACCAAGTCGTTATTTAGCAAGTGGGAGTGCTGTAGCTGTTTTGGGACGGGTTACGACCTTTCCGATCCGGTTGCCGTTATCAAGTGGCAAAAGCTCTGCCTAGATTGGTCAAAGAATCGGTTACATGAATATCGCGTTGCCTTGATTAAGGCGACAACAACCGAGGAAGAACGACTAGCAAGTGAAGTGGAGAGCTTCTATGAAAATGCGAGACGCAAAGACTAAACAGGCCGCTCGAATCCAATCGCTTGAGTATCGACAGCAACGTGCAGCGCGAATCAAGCGAGCGAGACGGCATGCAGATTTAACCATACTCGAAATGAGCAGGTTAATCGGGTTATCACCAGACACTTATCGAAAAATCGAGAATGGCGAGGTGAACCCAAGGGTGCAAAACCTAGAACTGATAGCGGTCTACACAAGTACAGACGTGGGTTATTTGTTCTTTGGTGATGCGATTTCTAACAGAGACAAAGCGGTAAAGAGAGATACCGGAGAATAACGAATGGCTTCAAGAGGCATTAACAAGGTCATTCTGGTTGGTAACTTGGGGTCAGATCCCGAAATCCGATACCTACCAAATGGCGGTGCAGTAGCGAATATCACGATCGCTACATCCGAAACTTGGCGCGATAAAGCGACAGGGGAGAACCGAGAAAAAACCGAGTGGCATCGAGTGGTGTTGTTCGGCAAGTTGGCCGAAGTGGCGGGGGAGTTCCTACGCAAAGGGTCACAAGTTTACATCGAGGGGCAATTGCAGACTCGCAAATGGAAAGACCAGCAAGGCCAAGACCGTTACAGCACAGAGGTAGTAGTTCAAGGCTTTAATGGCGTGATGCAAATGCTTGGCAATAACCGAGCTGGTGGCCAGCAACAACAAGGCGGTTGGGGTCAACCTCAACAACCACAGCATTCACCACAGCAACAGGGTGGTTGGGATCAATCTCAACAGCAATACGGCGAGCCACCAATGGACTTTGACGATGAAATACCGTTCCAGAACGAGTTCCGTCATTACAAGATGCTGAGTTACGTGGCGGCTTAAACGGTGAGTAAACAAAATTTAGCGTTAGCAACTCAAGGCGACTTACTGATTGTGTTGCGTCGAATGACCATTAAAGCGCTTATGGAAATGCGCGAGGCGACAGGCGAAACGGATTTTACTGACACACTAAGTGCTTTTTATTTCAGTAACCGTGCAATCGCGGCAGAAGTAAACGGGTGTTCGGGTCATGTAGCCGAACTAATCCAAGACAGCGACCTCGACTACGTTCACAAAGGTAGCGAAATACTGGTTTGGCTGGATGACTTAGAAGAACGCCTAGAGCGCTTTGCTAACCAAGAATAAAACACTTTAACCCTATTCCCTTATCCCAATTTTTGAGTAGTAGAGAAATTTTCCGATGAGCGATGTTTTTACTGTAGAGCTTCCTTGGGGACTTCCTGAAAATTCGCCAATTGAAATCAAAGAATTTGAGATCCCGCTTGTTGGTTTGATGCAGCACATCATCGATGACTTGCAATTCAAACTATCCCAACGCACGGCCAAGGCCGACGAGGCGCTAAAGCAAAAATATCAGGCAATGCTTGATGAACGTACCGAAATCCTTGCAGCGCGTGACCGCGCAATGGCTGGTACTGAGGTGATGCGTAAAAAGCGTAACGAAGCCGAGCAGATCGCAGCCGAGCTACGCGAAGAAAACGAGCGTCTAGGTAAGGACAACCAACGCCTAGAAGCAGAGATCAAACGCCTTACCACTGAGTTGCGTCACGCTCAACAAGAACTGGACGGCATTCCTAAGCTGGTGGAGAACAAGGTAGCCGCTGCATTGGCTAACCAAGTGGCATCATCTGGTGAACTGGAATCGCTTAATCAGCAACTTGAGAGTGTTCAAGAGCAACTACGCATTGCCGAGGACAAACGCAAAGCAACCGCCGCTAAGAACGCGACATTGGATGAGGCATACAAGGCCACTGAATCAGAGCTCACCAAGAGCAAAGAGCACATCGAAATGCTAAGTGAGCTGGTGGCGACTCAAACCGAGCAAATCAACAGCATGAGCGAGGGATTGAAGAACGCTGACGAGAACTATCACTACGTGATGCACAACATTGATGAGGTGTTGGCCTACGCAGCGATCATTGCTCACGAAAACGAAGAACTGCGCAACGACAACCTATATCTAGGTGAAGCGGTTCAATACCACGATCTTAAATCCGTTTGGAAAGGCGGTAACTGGCAAGCCTACATGCTTTGCAAGGCGACAGCGATTCAGCCTCAAGAGGGTCTAGGCAAACCGGATCAGCGTTTTGGTCTGATTTACCTAATGAACACGCATACCGGAGCTGGCCACACGGCTTACATTGGTGAAGATGGTTCCCTATGTATGTCTAAGCTGCTACACGAATCGTGCGTACTGCCACAAGAGTATTGGGAAGAATTTACCGAGGCCGCTAAGCAAGTGCCAGTAGACCAAATTGAGCGAGCTTTAGACCGTGCAGTTAAGCGCACAAAGAAAGTCGTGAGTGTGGCCAAAGTCCTCGATTTGGATTGGTGTACCCAAGTGAACCTAGTAGAGATTGCGCAGCGCTTAAGTGATTACGTGCCTCAACATGAGCTAAACCGAGCGCTAACACACATTGAACGTGCGAAAGAGCTTGCACCACGCAGCGTAAGCCTAATTAAGCGCATCAACAAACGATTCAATACAGAGTACGCGCTGCATTCCGCTGGTGGCCGTATTCCTGACACACCAAAGAAACCAAGCAAGCCTAAACGTAACCAGAAACGAGGTAAGCGTAAGTGAGCGAGACATACAAGCCATTTTCAGCCGTGCTAGTGACGTACCAATGCGATGACGAGCAGTGTAAAGGCAATGTAGTTCGATTAGGTAAGGTGCGCGTCGATAATGAGTTTGCGCATCGATGCGAGAAATGCAGCAAAGGGTACATGCTGGAAAAGGAATACCCACACTTGGCGCACCAAAGCCACAAATACTGAGAAGAATTTAAACCCGCAAGGGATACGCTCCCTTGCTTTTCCTACCCCTAATAAATTGTTTAAGCCAGAAAGCGAGAGGCATGAGCATGAACACTCAAGAACAGTTCGAAACATCCTGCGAAGTTAACACAATGATGGTCGGTTTTAATCCCGAAACAGGCGGAGTGGTTTTGATGGCTCCCTATTATTACGACCATTACCGCGCTGTGCGTGATGTGGTTCTTCAAGCAATTCCAATGCACGTAAGCAAGGTGTACGAGTATGACGAGAACGACAAAGATGCAGTACCGCCTCAAGTAGTCGTGGGAGTGGCGACCAAGATTGCTGAAACGCTACTGATGGACAGCAAGCTATTCCAATTGGCGATGAGTGCCGCTAATGAATTGGAATATGTGTACAAGGGGGAGGAAGAATTTGATCCCGAAATGCACTTGCCTTTGGTGTTAACGAACCTATCTCAACAAGCTTGCGATTACCTGACGAACGAGCTCAAAGACAACATTAAATCGGCAGATGACCGCCTTGGTGGTACGTCAGAAGAAACTAAGCAGATGCTTAGCCTTGTTATAGATATGCTTGACATGCTGAAAGTGGAAACCAAGCCGGATTCAACCGTAGAAGTTAAGAACGTTCAACGAGTTGTAGCTAACGGGGAGACTATTCACTGATGCTGAGAAAATTTACACTAGCGGCGGCCTTGCTGGCCGCTTTTCAAGCGCATTCAGCGCCAGTAGTAACCCCTGTTCGAGTTGCACCTATGCCAGTTCGTGTTGCTCCTGCGCCTGTTCGTCCGGCAACGCCAATCAAAGCATCCACCAGCACAACAAGCACGGCGGCGAATGCTGCTTTAATGATGACCGTGCCAATGATTGTTGCTAACAGTTCTGCGGCACAAACCGATTCTAGCGGCTCGCTGGTGGTCAATCCGATGTTCTTTACGGCTTGCTCGACAGAGCAGTATGAGAGCGCCTTGGTATTCCAAGAGGTGTGCAAGGTAACGAGAGGTATCAATTCATCGTATTGCCCTATCTTGTCGTTCTTTCGAGAGTGCGACCGAGTGGAGTCTGTAGAGGGCTTACAACCAATCAAACCTGAGTATAAACACGTATTTTTTAAGAGTGAGTAAAACAATGACTGAGCAACATTGCGGAACAAGACTTGTTAAAGGGCTGTCTTTTAAATTTGACGAGGAAAACAAGCGTGTTCACTTAAGTCCAAGTTTTTATTTTGACCATTTAAGAAATGTTCGTGAATCGGTGAGGCGCAAGCTTGATGAACGAATGTCGGGCGCGCCAGATTCAGTGCTTAAGAGCTTTCCAAAGCTCTTTAATAGTGTATTGGCTGACGAGCGTTTGATGACATTCTCTCAAAAGTGCTCCGAAGTATTGAGTAAGCCTTGTGAGAGCCGTGAGGATGCGCGTCAACAAATGGGAAACATTGCTAGCGAGCTGGCCAATCAATGTAACAAGCAAGTGGCCAAGGTGCTAAGAGCTGAAAATGACATTTTAAAATCGAAAAACGCAAGCCTTGAGGGGCAGCCATCCCCAATTGAGCTGATAGCGATGGTGCTGGAATCGATGCGCTCAAAAGCTCGCAAAGTACATAACCCCGAAGTAAGCACAATACACTAATCGAAAGATCATAACGTTAGGCCGCCTTGCCAAGCAGTGTGAGGCGGCAAAAAAGAGGTACAAAGTGGCTAACGTTAACGACTCCAATATCATTTCCCGTTTGTTATCCATTCCTGAGTGTTATCAGCTCGATTTCTTTGTTCGCAGTGCGCCAGCTATCCAAGACGACTCAACCTATTGGGACACGCTAGGAACGCTATGGAAAGCGCAAGGCTCGCACCAACATCAATGTGTGTGGTCGTCCCTGTTTACGTGCCCGAGACGCAACAAGCACAAGGTGATGAAATCGTCAGAGCGCAAGGCGTTCGCCAAGCTACCCAAGGTGATCACGGCCTACCGAGCTATCAATGACGAATCCGAAATCGAAACCGCACTTTGTTGGACGCTATCTGAGGACATTGCTAAGCGTGTTTTCTCGCAAGGTGGCCGCCGCAAAGTGGTAGCTAAGCAATTCACCAAGGACGAGGTATTTGCCTACTTTAACCGCCGTAAGGAACAAGAGATTTTAGTAACACAAGGGCTTATCTAGTTATGGCCAAGGCACCACGATTCGATCACTCTTTCCTCGCAAACCAAGTCGCTAAGCGCAAGAAGTGGAAAAGCAAAGGCGTGAAAGCTGGCCACGGTGGCGACTTCAATATCGATGCAGCACTTAACGAGATTAACCGTTCTGTTAATCACATCATCAATCCGGTATCGATAAACGTCCCTAATACCGCGCTGGTGGATAAGTCGGAACTACCAGCTTGGCTTATCCGTATTCTTGAGAAAGACAATGACGTTGCGCGCGCTGCAACACAGAAGAAAGTGGAACTGGATTCACCACACAAAACGCGCCTTGCACAAGGGATTAAGCGCCCGAAAGAGTTTAACGACACGAAACTGGCCGAACACTGGTTACAGGTGCGTTTGTTCTACACGTTAGAGACGCAGTACAAGGACATTTACCCACTGGTTTTCTCAATCCCGAACGGTGGCTATCGAACACCTAAAGCGGCTTCGATGATGAGCTATGAGGGACAAAAGAAAGGTGTGCCAGATATATTTTTTCCTATCCCGAGAGGGGGGTATCACGGGTTCTTTTTGGAGGTAAAAACGGAAAAAGGTCGCCCAAGTAAGGAACAACAGGAAAAGATAAAAATGTTCCAAAATCTAGGGTATTACGTGGTTGTGGCCAAGGGGTTTGATGAGTGCATTTGTCAAATTAATAGCTATCTCCAATTGCCAACATTTGATAACAAAACTAGACTGGCCGCATAAGTATATAAAAAGGGCTTAGTTTTCTCATGTTAGCGAGTGAATATCACAGCATTGGCCAAAAGCCAGTTGATTTAGACGTGTTAGAAGCAACAAAGGTAGTCCGTAACTTCCTATGCGATTACCTTTACTATGACAAGTTGTTGCTAAGCTATGCCCCCGCAGGGGAATTTGGTAGCGCTCAAGCGTATCGTTGGCTTACTGGTGGTCATATTTGTGACTACGATGCTACTGGCGACACAATTGCACCAAGAGAGAAGATCAACTATCGAGTGATTAGAATGCTATTCGATGCTGGTCTAATCAAAGTGAAAACCAATATTCGAACACCACATACTCGCTGCGTCATCTTCGAATGGGTTCGAGACATTAAGAAATATCGTCGTGAAATCCTCCGTACTAAAATCTTTGGCGAGAATGTTTATCTGACTAGCGCAATGATTGATGCTACAGCGGCGCAATATGGTCTGACCGTGACGTTTGTCGGTGCGAGAGGTGTCTTTGAGATATTGGATGGTAATGGCAACTCAATCCCGAACGGCCAAGCCAAGAACACCTACATATTCATGAATAGTGTTGGTGAGCCAGTAGGCCGACTACGTGATATGTCCTATTGGGAATGGGAACAATACTTATACGACACAGCGACACGCGCCAAGCTGCGCAAAACGCCTCTCAAAGTTCGTGATGGCATGCGCAGCCACTTTTCGGAGTTCAAACGAGCTTAATCAAATCCTTGATCATCTTTCCACAAATACCGCCTATATGGGCGGTATTTTTTTGTATTAAAAACAGAAATTGTGTTCGGAATATTTACGGCGTGTTCGGAATGGTTATAATCGTCGCATGGCAGGACGTAAACCCAAAAAAGACGCCTTGACGCCTCAACAGCGCTGGAATCGTCATCTGGCCAAAATGGCTAGGTTCGACATTAAACGTCAATACTATCGCGCCAGCGCGACACAACGAGAGCAAATTAGGCGACTCCAAATAGAACTTGGCTGTAGCAGTCGAGAAGAACTGGTGCTTTACGCCATCAATCTTCTAGGCCAACAGCACGGAATTTATCTGAAAGATATTCAAGAGGACTTAGCGTGTCTAAACAAAAAGCCGTAGGTAAGCACGAACTGATCTCAGCAATGAAAAAAGAAACGGGCGCATTACGTGAAGAATGCGAGCTGGTTTTTGATGCCTTTATCGAAGAAATCTCAACTCAAACCATGATTGAGGGCAATGCTGTATTGCTTAGTGGTTTCGGTACGTTCGCACCTCGCCTTAAGAAAGCGCGAGCTGGCCGTAATCCAAAAACGGGAGCACCAGCGATTGTAGCTGCGCGAGACAAGCTGACTTTTAGTGCATCGGATGTATTCCGCGATGAGCTGGCAAACAAGGTAAACGAGATCAAGGGGGCACATTAATGAGCACACGCTTAAACCGAACTGACATTGAAAGAAACATTTCTAAACGCCTTGGCTTAAAGCTTACTGGTGATGATGCAGAGCTGGTGGGCGATTGTCTGGATGCAATGATCAATCACATTCTGGTTGAGATTGCGAAAGGCCGTGAGGTGCAAATTCGAGGCTTTGGCCGTTTCCGTCACATAGAGCGTGAACGCACAACCATTAATCCGGCGACGAAAGAGCGCTTAGGTGTCAAAAACGAGCACAGCGTATTGTTCTCTGCTTACAAGGGCATGGTACGCGTCCATGAATGATAGCAAGGCAATTGGGCTGCGTGTCTTTATCGGCTCTGTTCGACTACTGGCCATAACCATTGTGTTAGCGCTGGTGGCTGTTGTCGGTATTGGCACATACAGCTTTTATGGATTGGTGGTCTATCCAAAGATAGAGCGAGTGAAGATTGATTTGGACGCAGAACGCATCGAGCGCATTACGGTAGCGGCCAAGAGTGGGGAGAAGTCAGAGAATGGCGCACCTAGTCAAAAGTAAGACCGTCGAGGGCGCAAAGAACAAATGGGCGACTCGTTGGGACTGTTTCTTTGATGCTCAATTCCTCTTTCGACGTGATACCGGAAAAGAGTTTGTTTTAGACGTGGCCGCCGAGCCACAAACCGCCAAGGTGAACCGCTTCTACGTGGCTCCTGACTGGATTAACGAACAGCCGAGTGGATTCCCAAGCCTTAAGCCAAAACACAAGGCCGCTCAGCTCCTAAACCCTGTTTGTGTTGGGTTCGATGGCCTACAAGGCGAATGGGAAGATGGCTGGTGGTGCAATCCTCCGTTTGACCTTAAGTTTGAGTTTCTGGAAAAGGCGCTAGAACAAGCCAGAAAAGGCCGTGACGGCATGATGCTGTTACCACATGAAGAACTCACAACGTGGTGGCTGGACTTGGTTGAGGGCTACGCCACGATGATTTACAAGCCGGATGGTCGTTACCCGTTCTATGAGACAGATGGACACACCAAAAAGCAAGGTGTGAACTTCGGCAGTGCATTAGTGCTCTTTACCGAGAAAGGTCTACAAACACCATCCATGCGCTTTAACCGTAAGGTAGGCAGAACGCACCTTACTGATATCTATGAGCAAATCGCTAAAGTGGCTTAAGGGAGTGAGCTACTATGAGTGTTCAATATCAGGGTCAATCGATGAGCGTGTACCGTCTCGCTCAGTTAACTGGCTATCCAATGACTTCCCTTTATCGCGCGTATCACAAAGGACTACGAACCGGAGAGGAACTACTGGCCGAGGCTACCAAGCACCTTGTGACCTACCAAGGCAAGGTAATGACCGCAAGACAGCTATGCGCCGCTACCGATACCAGTTACCGCAGAGTGCTAAGACGCCTTAAGGCTGGTGTACCCGCTGAAAAGGCCGTAAAGGACAACGTAGACCGCCGAGGAAAGAACTGCGCATCCAAGTTATCCCCTAGTGAAGTTCTACGCATCTATGAGCTGTTATTCACTAAACAGGTATGCCAACACACGTTAGCCGAGGAATACGGCGTACACCAGTCCACGATTAGCGACATATGGCGACATAAACGTTGGGGATGGCTTACTGCTCCGCTTCGATACCAGTTAGAGGGGAAAGCAAGCAATGAGTAAGACAGGAAAGACAAGAGCCTATGTATTCACGCTTAAGGTGAAGAAAGCGCGCCTAGTGACGGTACTTAGATTTAAACACCAATGGTTAGCCTACATGGCCATCAAGCATCTGAAAAAGCGATTCTGGTTTGCTGAACTACAGTTTTGGCAAATCACGACTCTTAATGCGCTCTGGTACTTGTTTTTGATAAAGATTGGCTACTATGAAACACTCAAGAAAGCCACCAGCAAAAAGCGACAGAAACTATCTTTAAATGGGTAAAAATCACAAAATGAAATGCAAACTAATATTGTGATGTGTTCGGAATGAGTTTAGTATTGTTCCCATAGGGCAGTGACGGATACGACTTCCTATACGGTGCGCTTGTTTAATAAGGTTGTGCAAGCGTTGTAGGGTAAAACCTACAGGCTCCCAAAGAGGGCAAAGGGTTGATCTTCGAAAGAGGGTCAGCCCTTTGGTCTTCGGTATAGGGTTAATCTTTATCGAAGTCTTCGAGCTCTGCCTCTACACCATTCTCGAACCATTCATAAGTGGCATTATCTGTAGTCTTTAGAATGTCATCGAGGACAATGGCCTTGATAATATCCCTAGGAACACGGTATCTAAAAGCAAGCTTTCCTGACTCGTATGCTGCTCTCTTTATTCCATGCTCCATGCTAGCTACGTACGATGCATATCCAGCAATATAACCTACAGCATAACTCTGAGGTTTTTCGCTCATAGCAAGCCCTGATACAAGCGTTCCAGCTGAGTAACCATCCTTTTTCCCTAGCTCAAACTGTGCGTCGTCCATGCTAAATCCTTAATTGTTTCGGTTGAGATATTAGGCAATGCTATCACTTATCTATTGTTGCACCAATCGAAGTGCAGAGAATACATAATGTTACTCAAAGCATGAAAAGTAAGTAGAGAGGTGCCAATTTCAGCAACAAGCTTGTTTGTAAAGGTCAGCCTGGAAGCAAAATCGCTTGGGTCATTAGGATAATTAAGTATACTGCCCACAATGAGTGCCGTAGAAAAAATAACCTGATAAGCTCACGCTATTAACTAGATGTGGGCTGGTATGCAATGGAATTTTGAATACGTTCGTGCTTATTAAGGTAATGAGAATACAAAGAATAAAATGTGAATTAGCGTTGAAGCTAATTAAACGAGAGAGTCATGTTTTTCAACAAATCGCTTCAGAAAGAAAACCAAAGATTAAAGTAGGATTTACATAGCCTGCAACAGATCCATAGCAGCTTAAATGAGGAAATGCTTTGTTTAACACTCGATGGCAAAGGTTGTATTACTTCAATAAATACTAATTTACAGCAACAAATGCTGTTAAATGATGCTGATGTTTTAAATAAGTGCATTTCAGAATTAGTGCCACCTAACGCGCGAGGTACAGAGCACTTTCATAGGATGAGACGAGCTGTTCAAGATAAAGCGTTTTGGAATGGCGCATTACAGGTTCTTAAAGGTAATGGTGAGGAGTCGTGGCTGAGAGCGGTGATCCAACCTATTTGGGATGAGCATGAAAATGTGGAGAGTATTTTTGTATTTGCGACAGAACTTACACGAACAATTAAGTCATCTCATGAGCAAGTAGATATGCTGAACGCCATAAGTCGCTCTATGTCAGTGATTGAGTTCACATTAGATGGTCATGTCTTAAAGGCGAACGAGAATTTCCTAAAAATAATGGGCTACTCTCTTGAGCAGGTAGTAGGAAAGCACCATCGTATGTTCTGTGAACAAGAGGAAGCTGACTCTGAGTCTTACCGCCAATTTTGGCAGCGGTTAGCTGCTGATCACTTCGTTTCTGAGCGATTCAAGTGGCTCAATCGTTACGGTGACCCCGTATGGTTGGAAGCTTCATATAACCCTATCCATAATGATAGAGGTGAGTTGTATAAGGTCGTTAAGTTCGCTACGGAGATTACTCAACAGGTAATGCAAGAGCAGAAAATGGCGCAGGCTGCACAGTTGGCTAATGATGTTTCCCAAGAGACGGGGATACAAACACAGCAAGGGCAGCAAGTGATAAGATCTACACTCGATAAGATGAAAATACTGTCGGAGCAAATGCGCGAAGCAAACACTGCAATTGATGAATTAAAAGCTCATTCAGCACGTATCAGCGAGCTAGTAAATAGCATTAGTAGTATAGCTGACCAGACTAACCTACTTGCGTTGAATGCGGCGATAGAAGCAGCACGCGCAGGCGATCATGGTAGAGGCTTTGCCGTTGTTGCTGATGAAGTCAGACAGCTTGCTACAAGAACCAATGTAACCACCGATGAAATTGTCACAATGGTAAGTGAAAACTTACAGCGAACGGACAACGCAGTTAAGCTGATTGCAAAATGCCAACAGGAAGCGCTCGACACACTCGAATTATCAGAAAGTGCGGGTGTAGTTATGAATGAGATACAAAATGGAGCGAGACAGGTTGTTGATGCAGTGGAGCAGTTCAACCGAGTGCTGTAGTAATGCCTAGAGTTTGGGGTGTGTTAAATTATCATTCCGAACGTATAATTTTATATTTGGGTAAATTACATGGTTTCCATAGTGGCGGCTGTGTTTTCCTTTAAAAATCTTAGACAACTGTGCTCAAGCGCCTTTGGTTATTCCATTGGCGCTTTTTTCTTGATTTTTCGAGGTAAGTATCAATATAATTGCCTTGTTTTCGTGTGAAGCGTACAGCTTCGGCGAGTGATTCAAAGAAGGTTTGCAAAAGAGAGTTAAAGAGCTGGTAGAAATACTGGCTCTTTTTTTATGTGTCGCGTTTTAATCTATTGAAAAGGCGTTTTGAGTGTCCTATATTTACCTCACTCGCAAGAAAATGGACGTGGATACTCCAAAATATAGATGGCCAATTGATTGGTTATTGAATTACCTGTTATTGACAACTCCTCAAAATCAAAAGGCCACGGTAAAATGTGGCCTTTTTTTATGTAAAAAATGCCATTTTTAAAAAGTCTATTCGGAATTAAAAGGTCGTAAAAAGCCAACTAAAATACATGCTACCGAGAAAATGAATACGCATGTGATTCGCTGGTGGTTCCCCGAAGCGAATAGATTCAAACAGTACCTATCAAATGGGGTAAAAATCGGCACTGGCTGGCGGTTTAACACATCCCCAAGCCAATGCGACACACAACCGCATCCAAATCCACACAGAATCGCACCTAGAATCGTGCTGGTGGCTTTTAACGCCTCAATGAGTACGAATGTCTCCCCTATTGCCAAATGATAGCCATAAGCCGTTACAGCGAGCCATATCGAAAGGATGTGGGTGTAAGTTCGGTGCGGGATTCTGTCAAATTCAAGCCAGTCCGGTGCGCTCGAACCGCTTAAGCAACCAAGAAATGCCAGGATTGAATGTAGTGGTGTTGTGTCTGCCATTAAGGCGAGAGGAACGGGCGCAAAGCACAGTGCGCCCCAAGCGTGTCCTGTTCGGTTCATTCAGCTTCGCATCGAGCGCAATACGCATAGACGATAGCACTCATCGCTATGGTTCGATTGCGGTAGTTGGTGGCCAATTTCTCAAACGTCTTTGCAACTTCGGGGTCAATCCAAGGACTGATTTGGCGTGTCCCTACTAGGTCGCCCTCGATTATTTCGGGGTGCTTTTCTGGTAGTTGGTTTGGATCGGTGTTGTTGATGGCCAACTGATACAGCTCGGTCAGGGTAATCCCGTTCTGTTCGCATTGTTCGCATGCTTTTGTGTGAGCAAGGCGTGAAATTCGCACTTGAAGTAGCGCTAATCCCTTTTCCCGTTGGCGGGTTCTAAACATGGCTTGTCGTGCTTTGGTTTTGGCTTTGTGTCTGAATTTGATGCGCTCGGGTGCTTTCAAGGGGGTATTCCTTTCGTCACGTAGCGCGTTGTCTTGGGTATGGGGGAAAGGTGGCTAGTGAGATAACGCAGCCAATTACTATATCGTGCCGCAGAATCAATTGTACATGAGTAGCGTTACTCACTAGCAGGCCATGATTATATGCAGAAAATCGTTACTGTAAATACTATTTAATGTCGCGTTATAAATTTTTGCATTTAAAACCTTATTGACAATCAAATGATTGTTTTAAGTTGCCTCGTTCGTATTGTTGTTACCTGTTTAAACTATGTATTATTCCGAACGTAACAAAGTTTATGGGGTTTAACCGTGTCCGGCAAGATTGACTATCAGGCTCACCAACAGCAGTTTTGGGAGCAGTTAGAGAAGCAGCCGACTTTGACGCTGGCCGAGTATTGCGAAGCCAACGGATTGAAGTACGGCACCGCTAAGCGATATATAAAACGGCCAGCCAAAACGGGCGGCAAGTTCCAACCGTCCGTTATGCCAAAAATCAAAGCAAAAAAGACCAGTCAAGGCAATGACTGGCATTCCCTTTTGAAAGAATTTCTCGTGCGTGGCGCTCAAAACCCAACGCTCACGATGGCCGCTTTTGCGAAAGATAAAGGGGTGAACGGTGCGACATTGCGCCGCCAGTTTAATTCCATGCGATCGCTGCCCGAGTTTGATCGATTATTTGATCTTTACGATGAGCAATTAGCGAAATTTCAAGAAGCGAAAAACGACAAGAAGAAAAAAAGGGCTGATAAATCAAAGTCCAAAGAAGCGGGGGCAACTGCGCAAGCGCAAAGTGCGCAAGGCGATCGCGCGAAAACAGGGGGTATTGGATCACTGCGCAACCCGCGATCAGTTGAGGGACTTTCGCAGTATTCCAGTGCTCAAGTGGGTCGCCCTGTTGTGCATGGTGGTTATGCCCGTAGTGCGGGTATTACTGGCGAAATCATGGATATTCTCATGGATACCGATCCGCTTTCGGTTTGCAACGAACTGATTATTGCCCGTTCGCAGTATTACCGAATGAATGAGACGTTAGCTAAACGCCTTAAAGAGATCGATGAAATGGAAGAAAGCGGAGACATTCCGCTCGATGACGAAAACCAGCCAGTAGACATAAACGCCATGCGTGACCGTCTCATCTTTGGCTATGGCACCAGATTGCGTGAACTGGAATTGAGTATTTCCACGATGGCCAAACAAGAGGCCAAGCGCTACATCGATTTGCGTAAACAGGAATACGCTGAATTGATGATGCCACACTTACTGCCAGCGGAAGAAACCAGCCTAGTAATAGAAATGCTTTCTCTGCGCACTAAGAACAACTGGACAGCCTTAGAGACGTGTCAGCAAATCGAGAAGTTAGGCGCACGTCCACCAGCAACGCTATTGCATGAAGCTAAGGTAGAGCTAGCGAACCTAGAACCAGAAGTAGACGACACTGGTATCAGTGAGCAAGAGCTGGATGAGCTGTTTGATGACTACACGTTAGAGCAGATTGAGCAGCAAGATAACTGGCTACCTGCGCGCAAAGAAGAAGTAAACCGACGAATCAAAGAAGCCGAAGACCTAGAGAACGGCGTAGAACCTACCCTATCCCCATCCCAAATACAAAACGAAGCCGCTAAAGAGCAAGCCTATGATGACCTCGATAACGAGGGAGTGTCGGGGTTTGACGATGTAGACAGCTTCGAGGTACTTGGTGGCTAGACGAATAAAGAGCGTAACACAAGATCCCCGTTACCCTGCCCTAGTTAAGCGGTATCGCTATGACTGGAAACGCCTCGCTGTTGAGCTAGTCGGTAAGAAGCCGAGCTGGCAGCAGCGCAAAATCATTGATAGTGCTCAGCGTATTGGTGCGCGAACGACTGTCAGCTCTGGCCACGGTACAGGCAAGTCAGACATGACCAGTATCATGATCATTGCTTTCATGCTCTGCTTCCCCAATGCGCGTGTTGTGCTGGTGGCGAACAACGCGAGACAGGTACAAATCGGTGTATGGAAGTACCTAAAATCCAACTGGAACACGCTCTTACAAAAGCATGGTTGGTTACAGCAATACTTCACCATTACCGAGACAGCCTTTTTTGAAAACTCAGCAAAAGGTATCTGGCAAACCAGTGCTAAATCGTGCCGTATTGGTAACGAGGAAGCGCTAGCGGGTGAACACGCTAAACACTTGTTTGTTATTGTCGATGAGGCGTCAGGCGTCTCTGATAAGGCTTTTGGTGTGTTAGCGGGTGCATTGACCGAGAAAGATAACCGAATGCTGTTATTGAGCCAGCCAACGCGCCCTAGCGGCTATTTCTACGATACGCATCACCGATTAGCCGAGCCTAGTGGTCGATGGCGAGCCATCCGGCTTAACTCCGAGGAATCTCCGTTCGTAACCGTGGAATTTATCCTCGATAAGCGATTGGAGTATGGCGGTCGAGAGGCACCGGAATACCTGATTAAAGTACGTGGGGAGTTCCCAAGTTCCATTGCTGGCATGCTGCTTAGTCGGGATGCACTGGACAAAAGCGCAAGGCTCAACCTCGATATGCCCGATGGTTGGGGTTGGGCTGCGCTGGTGGACGTGGGTAATGGTCGTGACCGCTCGATACTCAATATCTGCAAGGTTTGGGGTCAACGCATGGAGCGCATCGTTAAGAGCGTGAAATTGCTTGAACAACCAAGCACGGTCGATCCGGTTCGGTTCGCTGACATTATCCATGCAGAGTGTAGTGAGGACTTGTACCCAAACATCACGATAGCAGTGGATAGTGACGGTGTAGGTTATGACACGGCGACTTGCTTAGAACGCTACGGACGGCGCGTACAGCGCATTCGTTGGGGTAAGAAGATGCACTCCACCAGCGATAATCAGCGTTTCTTTAACCAGCGTGCGTATGCCAATGTTATGGCTCGGGATGCGATAAACCAAGGCCGCATGCAGATAGATAAGAACGTCAAGACGGCAGAACAAGGCAGTAAAATACCTTGTGCAATCAACGAGTCAGGCCAATGGGTAATGATGCCAAAACCGATGATGAAAGAGAAAATGAACATCCCATCACCTGACCGTTGGGATACATACTGCTTTTCTCAATTGGTAGATTATGTGCCGCACGAAATGGAAGTAACAGAGAGCATGCTAGAGTCTCGCAGTTCCGTAGAACAATGGGTACTGGAAGCGCTTGAATCGGACGATGCTTAATTCCGTTGGCGCCAACATATAAAAGTAATATGAAAAGGTGGCGATACCGTTAAATATCGCCACCAAATCACCAATCAAAGCGGAACAACAATAATTTAGCTTAAAACCTTAGTTCACTAATCCATCGAACTGCGAACGTGCTTTGCTTTCGTTCTTGCTTCTAAGCTCTTTTCTGGCTTCACGAATAGCGTCAACTTCGCTTTCTATATACATATTAGCGTTAGGGTACAGTACCGACTTAAAAGCATTCGCTTCATCGAATATCGAGCGTCCCTCAGTGGTATTGTTCGTGATTAGCACATCGTGATCTTTACAAGAGCGATGCCTAATTAGAACAAGGCCACCAGCGTTAACGTGAACCTTTTTAGCTACGCGAGAAATGCCACCATTGTTGCCATCATAGGTATGGATAATAGCGACAATATCATTGTGTTCTTGACCGCGCTTTCTAAACTCAACGTCTGCATTGTCTTTGAAGTATTTCAATTCATTCAATGCAGTGTTTTTATTGTTAGTGAGCTGTTCTTTCTCATCTTCTGGAAGATCGTAGGAGAGTTTACGGTCGAGGTCGCGTAGGTATGCTTCAAGTCTTTTGGCTAGACGTGCACCAGTGACTTTCTGGCTGCTAGCTGCTTTATTAATTGTGATGTTAACGCGACGGACGTTCTCAATTACGGTCGTCTCTTTAAATGAGTTAGATGAGCTGTTGAAGTATTGAGGTGCGCGCTCTAAAAGCTCTTTATTGGCTGATTTCGCGGCCTCAATATACTCAAGTAAACGAGTGGTAGGATTACCACGTTTTACTACAGCTACGATGCGATCATTGAATAGTCCACTATCTTCCTTGCCATCTATTTGTTCGGAAAAAGTCGCGCGGTGCTTCAAGGCACGTTTTAGGCGCGCATCTGCCGTTTGTTTATTTGCAAGTAATTGATTAAGTGTTTCTATATCAATAGCTTTTAAATCTTTAATTTCAGTATTTTTTTTATTAATCATGGTGAACGGTTGCTCCAAATTACATTGGAGGATAAAGGTTACACTCCATCCCTGAGCGTATGCGAGTAACGAAAAACCCTACCTTTATCCTTGATGCGTAGCATACCGTTTTTGTGTTCGGAATTAAATAAAAAACGAACAGAAGGACGTTATAAGTGTTGCTTTTTAAGCGGAGAAGTGATCTCGAACGAAGTTTAATACGTCATCACGATTAATGGATGAATTGCATAGTGCGTTCGGATGCGATTGGATAAGATGCATCATGCAAATGTCGGTTGCGTCATCGAGGAACGAGCTGCTAAATACATCTAGGGACAGGTCACATTTATCTAGTATTTCGATTGGAATTAATTGATTCAACGTGCAGTGCATATCTATATCTCTTAAGCCAATTGACCGGATAGCCAATACGTATATAGCTCTGATTTGGAAAGAGTTTAGGGGATTCTCGCCAACCGAGCTGATGTTCGCGGAGTATTATGAGACTGTGATCTTTGATTGTCTAGATATGCAAAATAATGCAAACATATCGTTACTAGCAGTTAGGTTTTGAGAACGTGACCTATACCGCATAATAATTGAGGATATGCATGTTTGTTCGTGTCGCGTGACGGTGTAACACTGTCATTATATTGCCACAGACGGGTAATTGTCGTGGCGAGTTTCAAAAAAACCTCTTTTAGTTTCAGTTCTAAACAGAACTGAAACTAACTTATCCAATGTTTTGTCGCTGTTCATCGACACAAAAAGACATAAAATCCAATAAAAACAATAACTTATCAAATATCTAAGATTGCTTTCTAATCCTGGCATTTTGTGTGAATGAACCTAAATATTCCATAGGAATATTGATAAAAAATGGCTTCTTGCTGGTGGTGTTTTGAGCACTGTTGCGTTATTTGTCAAAAGTTGATTAATCGCCCGCTTTTGGAACTCTTTGTACTTTCAATATAAGAATTCCGAACAGGGTTGCAAAAAATATTCCGGTGGAATATATTATGTTCCGAGCAAACACTGGCATTTTGCCAAAAAAGGATCAGCAAAAATGTTTAAAAAAAATGAATTGGTGTCGCTTTCGGATGAATGGGCGAGCAAACGCAGTGCCATCCAAGAGCGTCATCATGACCTTATTCTTATCTCTCTGGATGAGCTAATTAATGAGTGTGGAGGGCAAGAGCAAGCCGCCGCTGTCATTCGCAACTTCTACGGCTTGCCTTGTGTGCAAGGCACGATCAGCAAGGCGCGAAAAGGTGCCAATGCCCTAAAGATTCGCTCTCAGCTTCGCTTTGCTATCAATACCATTAAAGAGCCTCAAAGTGTTCAAGCACAAACCAAGATGATTAACCACTTTGGCCGCCTACCTGTTCACCACGATTTTGTGTGTGTCGATGGGGAGCTCGGCTTGTTCTTGGGCTTTGGCTTGCTATCTCGAACCCTGCAAATTCAGGTATTCGTTGGTGGTGAGTTTAAGACGGTTAATGCTAATGAAGTGGAGTTGATCTAATGGCTGCTTTCCCTGCGCGTGACTTAGACGAATTGGAAAAAATCATCCGTTTAATGGATGACATAAACCCGCTTATCTCGATGATGATTGAAATGGAGGTGCGTACAGGTTTACGTTATTGCGACATTTCGAAGCTAAAATTCAGCGATGTGATGATAAATGGCGTGATTAGGTCGTCATTTACCATTGTGCAGTCAAAAGGCTTTAAAGGTCGTATGACCCGAGGTAAGAGTGAAAAGGCCGCTAAAGAAGCCGCCCGAATCACCATCCACGTTAACGCCGAACTGGAAGAACTGATTAAGCGTATCTACCTACACAATGGCCATAATGAGTTGATGTTTCAATCCAATCACCACTTGGCCAAAAAGGGCAATGCGATCAGCATCCAGTACATCAACCGAGCGTATAAGCGCATAGCAATGGAGTTGAGGTTGCCATACCAGCTATCAACACACTCGATGCGAAAAATGTACGCCATGCTACTGCTTGAAAAGAAAGCCTCTTTGAAAGTGATTAAGGACGCGCTTGGTCATTCTAGTGTTGCCGTGACTGACCACTACTTAAGAACGTTCCACGATGAAGCGAAAGAGTACACAACAGGCATTTCATTAAAACCAAAGGCAGAATAAAGGGAGGGGAAATTATGTGTAAAGCTCTGATGAATTCGAACTTGCGAGTGAACGAATTTAGGCTTCGACAACAGGAACTTTCCCGAACCCCGATTCCGAATGAGCTCAAGCCAAAGGTAAGAGAATTAATGAAGCAAGGATTCAGTAAAAAGGCAATCAAGCTAGTGCTTGGTTGCAGCTATGATGACCTAAAGACTACCAATCTGTCGCATTAATTAGGAATATAAAAAGCATAGTTACGCTGTAACGTTATTCATTTGGCCAAGAAAGGGCAGCAATGGCCAGTTAAATCCAACCGAAAGGAATCGCATGTTTTGTTTTTTTGAGGGTTATAGAGTGTCAGAGTGTCGTAACGCTTATGCTTATTTCGTATCTAACACAGGCTATCGATTTATCACCAAGAAAAAGACTTGCTACGCCGTTAGTGTACCTAAGCCGGAGGGTGGTTATATTCGTCGTTCTGTCGGGTTTGTTCGCATTGGTGAAAAGAAAGGACTACGCAAGGCAACCAAAATACGCAACCAAATCGGCAAGGAACTATGGGGGCGTTGTTGGGATCGCGTTCGCAAGCAATTCAACTTACTGGCGCGATTGCCGAAAAGTCTCGAACCACGGTTAACTACCATTGATGGTAAGCAATACTATGTGGCGCGGTACACCAAGTACGATGAGAACGACCAGAAGCGCGAGCATTTCATTAAGGTAAGTGTGAGCGCTCATGGGAAATTGGCGGCATGGACTCTTGCTAAGAGAAAGTTACTCAAAGCTCACAGCGATGTGATGGACGTATTGTTACACATTGAAAAGGTCAGCAGCGTACAACTTAAATAGTTTTGCTGTTGTCTATATAAATTCCGAACACGCATTGTAACTATAAACTCTATGGTTATAATTTACTCCTAATATAAAACGTGACGTTTTAAACATACCAAAACGACGAGTTTGCATCATGGCACATGATTACACCTATTAAATTATGTGAGTTCAAACGGCTGGTGGAACATGGCCACCAGCTCAATATCGTTGCTCAACAGCAAGCGAGCGGCGGTTTTTTGGAGGGGGCGCCCGTTTCAGCGAAAAGCCCAACAACTAGATAGTGCTTTTGACTCAAGAAACTACCAATCCGCATCACTTAAAAGTTAATTCAAAAAGGGGAAGAGCTTTGCTTGTATTGACCATAATAGGGAAGAATTTTACTTTAGAGAGGGCGACTTGTTGAAAAGTAAGTAGTTGCTGAACATCAAAGAAGGAAAAGTCGTTCATTTTCAGGAAAAGCTCTATTCTAATATGGTGCGTAGAGTTTATACGTTGAGGCTAATGCATGACCCACAATTAGAGCCATCCTGCCGGCCCCGAAAGCCGCAATAAAAAGCCTCGCACTTGGCGAGGCTAGTTGTTTTTACAGAACACATACTCGACATCAACCGATGCAACTACTTAAGAGTAGCGCTATGTATATACCATTTTGCGTTATGAATAACGGCTTTCCCTGCAGTGGGAGTTTCGTTCTTATCGGTTCGTAACTAGCAATCAAAAATACCAAACTTGCACCAAGCAGTTGTGCGATAGTGATAATGTCGAAATTTGTTAGCGCTATTGCCATCACCAGTATGTAGGTATTCAAATAGAACCCATCAAGGTGCTTTTGCTTTCTTGTTAAGAAGAAGTTAACGAACAAAATGATAGTGATAAGAGTCACACTCGTTAAGTTAAAATCTCCCACTACCTCCTCCTATACCGTGTTTGCTTTCTTCAGTATTGTCACAGTACGAAACGTGGCATGAAGCGCATATGCCTGTTAATGAGCGATTTACAGCCCATGTAGCCGCAGCTGCAACAATGAATCCCACGCCTCCTGGTAATGCTAAAGCCAAGCCAGCAGCTGCCGTTAATCCCCCAACAATGCCACCTCTTACAATGTCACCGCCACATGCTTTATCGCTATCCCATGCGTTGCCAGACCCTGTTGCTGCTCCAGTTCCTATGATTACTCCTGGTCCCACTGCCATTGGGGATGAGCTCGCTAACTGCAAACCTTTTTGTGAAAATTTCTCATTGAACGATCCAATAAAAATTGGAGCTTCGTAGCCGATGGTTTTTACTCGAAATGGCAGCACTGCCTCACCAGAGTCAAATGAAATGTTCTGCATCAAGGATTTATACCTTTCTTTTGCTGCGTTTGCAGAATTATCGTTAGCGATCACCAACTTTGTGAATATTCTATAGAACCGGACGTTCTCTTGTGAAAGGAAATGTACACGGCGAGAGAAGGCTAATTTAAATTTGCTTTCGCCCTGTACCTTTTTCACCTTCCCCTTTTGTGTGGAAACGTAAATAGGGGATTGAGTTAGGTTAATAACTTGGTCAAATACAGTCCCGGTTACACAATACTCATACCCAGCCGCACTCAAGTTCTTATCGTTCTTCCAGCCGGCATGAGATAAATTACAAAGCTCATTATTAAAAGCGTCTGCTCCGGCGTAACTGTTAAAGTTACACATTGATAAAACGAATAAAATTCCAACGTATTTTTCGTAAGACCCCACCCTAAAGCTCCATATGCTGACAAGATGTCAACATATAAAACCAATTACATAAACAATTCAATTTATATAAAATCAAACTAAAGTTTTAAAAGTGAGTGATAATCATTTTCATTTAAATTATTGACTTGAAGATAAAGAACGGTAATGGGAGCCGTCAAGAAAATAAGGGATTCTTGGGGCACTAACTATTTCAAAAATGGTTATGACACACTTATCTCAATGTTGCTTGCACAGCCTTCGTGGCAGATATTAATGTAAATTAAAGTGTCATGAAGATGCTTTTTCCCACACATCAATTTGTTCTAAGAGCATATCAAAATCTTCTCTGGTAACTATTTTCTCGCTGTTCTCATTCAACACGGTCACCATTTGACCGACGGGCGAATTTAATGCGTCTAGCTTTTCCGAACAAATGGACTAGGCGTGCATCGGTAGTAAAGTGACTTGCTTGTATGGCATCGTCACTCCTCCTTTTCTTTCTTAGCCCTCTGAAATACGAACATACGACAAAATCGCTTGGTGAACACACTTGTGAAATTGGCCTCGAAACTCAGTTTTGGACAATTGTGAGTTACGACCCATAGAGCATTCTGACTTTTCGGATTACTTCTAGTATTGCAACTATACGACCACCCTACATGTGGCTGGCTAAATTTCTCTTTCCCACTACAGTTAACGAGTTGAAGCAGGATGAGTTAACGTTTAAAAAGGAGAGTGGAACTCTAGTTCACCGTATTTAACATAGCGTTATTACCTTGGACTCCCCAACAAACAGATGATCAAGCCGTAACAACTGCTTTAGCCGCTGCCATTACTGCGATCTTAGTATCTACCTCGGTATATATATCTACATCGGCTTTAGGTGCCGCTATAGAAACGACTAATGCATAGCGTGCGTTAGATTCCCAACGGTTTTGTGTGGTACGAGTTTTCCACCATCCACTTGCAGGGTAGATAGCAATTTGACCGCGCTCGGCTAATTCAGCGGCACTTCCACGCCATATATCCTTATGAATAGAGCCCTTATGGCGATTATCACTCCCAATCCGCCAGTTCGAGTCATCTGTTGAGGTAGGCTTATCAGTTTTTGAAGCTCTGTTAGCCTTATTCACCCGTTTTTGAAAGTCATTTGCTGACTCTAATGGCCTTTTTACATCAAAGCGCAGTTGATGACTCGCATAGTTATACTTGTTTAGAATGTTTCGACTAGAAGGGTTAGGCTCTACAAAATAGGATAACGTTACTGTAAGTTCTACTTCTGTGTCACCCAGATCTAATAGAGCATCCCTTGGCCATGGAAGCTCATAAAGATGCATATCTTTTGTTTTAATAGAGCTACCATCTTTATGGAATGGTTGTATTTCATTCTGGACAACCATGGACAGAGAGTTATTAGCACTCCAAAGAGCCTTATCAAGATTAGGGACGCCGAAACCTACCATCCTAGTCAGATTTACCATATGACCCTTTTTGACTGATTTATCATTACGATCAACTGATATCAACTTGAACATTTCATCTGTCCAATCTGCTGAATGAATCATGAGAGCTCGGACGGTTTCAGGCCACAGGTCTGGGTAATGCGTTTTAACCTGTGCTGTAAATCGGGCAGCCAAAGCAGTAGCAGCACTAGTAGCATAACTAGTTTGATAATGTCTTTGAGAAAAATCGTTGTGAGTGGTCAAAAGATGCAAATCATACAAATCATCTCTGTAATCAAGTTCACTTTTCCCTATATTACCGCCCTCAAAAACAACCTCTGGCTTGACGGGAGCGTTACTTCTGTCCCAAGTTAAAGAAGTTGTAGTATGCGGAGATATTCCACCACTACTTGCTAGTGGATAGTGATCACCAGACTCCGTTAGAGTAGTTTTACTAGTATATGCGCCAACTGTTACGACATTCCAAGCTTGAGCTGGGTCTGATACCCCTTGAATTTGGTTGTACTCTGGATACGGATAATCATCAGGAGCGAAGCAATTAAATTGAGCATTGCCAGCACACACTGTAAACAAGCAAGGAGTATCCCCGCGGTTAAATGAGTCAGCAGCAAGGGCATCTAGAGCCGTAGACCAAGAGGATGCTCTTCCTCTATCTGAAGGCGTATTCGAAGATAGAGACATTGAAAACACTCTATCTCTTCCTGGATTCGCAATAAATGCTGTTGAAACAGCATCTGATGTTACAAGCCCTAGAGGTTTATCCTTATTGTCGCCATCATTATCAATTACTTTAACAGACTCAAGTTTATGATTTACTGATACCTCACCATCACCACTTAGAACTTCCGTGAGATCACCCCATATAGCTAAACCAGCCATTCCCGTTCCATGTCCATGGCTATCAACAGGAACTCTGTCATAAGTGACCGTAAGTTGATCAGTTGTATTAGCGAAAGGTGCCAATAGTGGGTGTTCTACATTGACTCCAGTGTCAAGAATACAAACATATGGCTCGTTACCATTATTTGACTGTTTTAGCCTGTCTAAAAGATCTTGTGACCACTGAGCTTGCTCAACAGGCGTAGAGGAATCGAAAAGCTCCGCTGTAACCCGAGGAGCTCGAATCTCGGCAACTCGACTTAATAGTAAAGTACTACCAGATAATTGAGACTTAGATGCTTTAACTTGGGTAATAGTATGCTCTGGAAATCTCAAACGGTATTGGGAAACTTCGACACCTATCTCCACTGCAATAGAAGTGAAATCAGCTAATATTTCTTCGTGAACGCTGGCGGTTTCTCTGCTTCGCTTCGGAGTCGATAGCCATACCTCCCACCATACTATATCCTCTTCGCTTTCGGGCAATAAGGTATCATCATCTGACCAGACTGATTTAAAGCTTGCTGTATGGATAGCTTGAATCGCATCAATCAATTTTTGATTATCTAAAGGTTTTCCGTGCCTGTTCTTTTTATAATTAACGTAATCTTCAAGCTTTTTTTCAAAGAAACTAAGCTTGCCATCTGGAATAAAAACAGTAGCTATCGTCTTAGTTTGGTCTTCACAAGGCAAGGTCTTAACGTTGTGCAAGTCGATACCTTGAGTGGCGTTAGCTAAGCTTTCAACTGATAGTTCAACTCCTGGATAACTTTCAAATTCAACTTGAACACCAATTCCCATTTGCAAAGAGATATCAACAGCACTCTCTTTAACATCGTCAAAACTAGCCGAAACAGTAGCTAAATCACCCCTCAGCTTTCCACTATGCTGAGGTCTATTTCTGAAAGGTATTTCAACGGAACCACCACCGCCACCGACTGGTGTAGTGAAGTTTTGTGATGTAACGGTAGAATCTAGAAAGAAATGAGGCTTATTGAAGACATGATTCGGCATTCAGCGTCCTTAATTATTGAACTGCTGGCTAATATGCTTCCTATCTTCAATTGCGAGCTTAAGCATCGATATGGAAATCGAAGCTTGATCATGTATTAACATCTCTTTGATAGCATCATTAGCAGCAAGCGTTATTTCTGCATTACTTAAACCTTCGGCTACCTGAGCTAACCTTTTCCATGAAAAGCCTTTAGCAACATAAGTGCGTAAACGAGACTTGAATAACGCAATAATTTCATCTTCTGACGGTAACTCGTATCGGATGACATCATCAAAGCGCCTAAACAATGCATGATCTAGTGCTTCAATGTGGTTGGTGGCACAAACAATCACACTGTTAGAATCGTCTTGCTCTATCATTTGCAAAAAACTGTTCAGGATACGGCGAGCTTCACCAACATCGTTTGATGAAGCGCGATGAGAGCCCAAAGCATCGAATTCATCAAAGAAGTATACTCCTCTAACTTCTCGAATTGAATCAAAGATTTGTCTCAGCTTAGCAGAAGACTCACCAAGATACTTAGTTATCACTGCATCCAATCTGACTTCAAACAGAGGATAATTCAATTCTCCAGCTAAAACTGACGCTGTAAACGTCTTGCCTGTGCCAGGTTTACCTGCGAGAAGGAGCTTTTTTCTAGGGGATAAACCATGATTTTTCAGTGTAACTAAGTGCCTTTGTTCTCGAACTATACGCTCAAGCTTCGTCTTAACACTTTCAGATACAACAAGATCCCCAAATCGAAGTTTAGGGTAGTGAGTAGTCAGTAAACCTGTTGAGTCTTTAACCCCACTTGCTATTGATATAGGCGAGTTTTCTAAACTCTTCTGACGAGCTTTATCAACCAAACCTTTAAGTTCTTGAGCAAGCTTTCCATGTCCATTTCTAGCTTCATGCGCAGCAACTTGGAGAGCAATAGATAAAAATCTATCGTCATCCTTATCAATATGCGACTGCATGAGTGCTTTTATGTGATTTGAACTAGCCATAGGAACTCTAAGTTATGTGGATTTACTTGCATTAATAGTATATCTGAAAGTCACATTAACTACTATTTGCTTGTGCGAAAAATAGGACTCAAGACGAATAGAGTAAACGTACCAGATCCCCCCAAGCCTTGAGGAGAAAATTGAATAAGCACGGTTAACATCGCCAAAACGTTGGGATCAGGTATTGTTTAGCAAATCATTAGTTCAAGTATTGCAAAAATCGTGTATTCAATCTGGGTAACGAGCGGTGCTGGCACGTTTTGGGGCACTTCTGTGCTACGAAGTGCCAACTGTGAAGGTTCTGGACAGAAGTCACCTACGGAAATTTGAATATTAACAAGCAATGAATTTACTAAAAGCATGCAAAGTAGATCGTGTTTGATAACACAGCTCAAAGTCCACTAGAGCTCTAGTTCAACAACATTGCTTAAGTGTGTCTATACACAAATGCAACTCGAAACTAACCAAACTCGCAAACATTGTGACATGGGCATATCAGAGGTTTTGCCAGTGCACTTTTCCCAGCGGTGATTACTTAGCTAGCTACTGTTCCACAAACGTTTCCCAATAACACATATCCGTCCCCCCAAAATTTCATCATTAAAGTCATAAAGTGGATTGTGAAGTGCCGCTCTACCGCATTCATCGACGCCATTAACAACTATGATATAGCAGCTTTTTACCTCGCGTTGCATTAAGGGGATCTCTTCACTATCAACGGATAACGCATCTAGAGTACATACATCTTAATTGAAGTGCCCCAACCCAAAGTATTATGATTTAAAACTAATACCAAAATTTAACTCCAGTTTTGGTATTCCACACTTTTCGTGTCGTATATTGAGCGCAAATACTAAAAGCAACGCTGGATTTAGTACATGTACTCAAAATGTGCATAAACTTTTGTTGTATTCCTGTACCTACTCAACAACATTATTGCCACCTTTAGCTGTCGCCAATGCTACCTTCTAGTTAAGTTCAGGAGAGTTGTTTCCACGTCTTTAAGTTATAATATGTTTCAATAATTCTAAAAGCCTGTCAAAACAGGTCAATAACTGAAAACCATGTTCGAAGATTAGGGCGACTTCTGTTAAGCCTTGTGCTTAAGCTAATTAAAACAAAGTTGAATTCTGGAGTTTGAGGTGATAATGGAACAAATATCAACCTAAACCTAAAAAACTTTACGACAGAACATTAATTTTAGAAAGTTCTATAACACGATCTGCTCGTTCGATAGTTTGCTTTCGATGTGCTATTACGACCTTAGTAACTCCAAGTTGAGCTAAGTTATTATTGACCGAAATTTCATTGTTTTCATCTAAATGACTTGAGGATTCATCTAAACATAATAACTTTGGTGATTTATACAATGCTCTGGCTAAAAACAAACGTTGCAACTGCCCGCCGGAAAAGGCGCTCCCCATGTCCCCTACTAAAGAGTGATATCCCATTGGCATTAAGTCTATATCATCCGAAATACAAGCCATTTTGCAGCAATCGAGCATCTTTTTTTCATCAAGGCTAGAATCAAACATCGTAATATTTTCTGCAATCGTACCGGATAACAAGCTATCATTTTGCATAACAGAACCAATACAGGATCGATACTCACTCAAGTTAAAAGTAGTGATATCAATGCCATCAAGAAAGATCTTCCCTTGAGTAGGCTTTAGTAACCCTAATAAAAGCTTCATCAAGGTGGTTTTGCCACATCCAGAAGGCCCTGTAATTGCGATACATTCACCAGGTTTTACATCGAAAGACACTGACTTTAAAACCCACTCTGTATTATCTGCATAGCGAAAGGCAAGGTTTTCCACTGTCAAGTGCCCTTGAACTTGTGTAGGTAAGACAGCTTTTGCATCGGTACTTTCTCGATTTTCTAGTGCTATATCGGAGAGCCGTTCAAGATGGAGCCCAAGTAATTTAAAGGAGATTACGTTATCAATGAATGCGAACATACTTGAAGTAAACTGTCCTTTGTAAGCAATAAATGCTAGAAGCATTCCAACTGTCAACTCGTTCGCCATTGTTGCTAATGCACCAAAGTACACAACCAATATTGATTCAAGTCCAGATAGTAGGTTGACCAACACTCCTTCAGAGATACGTAGCTTACCCAATCGAATGTCAGTATTGATAACTTCCGCGTATCGGTTGAGCCAATTGTTTTGCCTCACCGACTCATGGCTAAATAACTTTATAGTTTGAATCGCCCTAATAGACTCAAGAAAATTAGAATCTTCCTTCGCACTAGCAACAATCGACTCTTCTGTAACTTGACGGCAAGGATAGTAAAAAAAAACCTGAATAATAAACGATGTAAATACAAACCCTAAAACTAAGGTCGCTAACATAGGGTGATATAAATACATCATGATAATAACGACTATAGCCATGACACCATCAATAAATGTCTCGACTAAACCTGTCGTAAACAACTCTCGAATAGAATTGAGGGAACTAAAGCGTGAAACAACATCGCCGACATGACGTTTTTCAAAATATAACAAAGGTAAACGTATCATATGCTGAAATAGATTTGCACCCATTTGAATGTTAAGGGCACTACTGAGGCGAATTACGATCCAGCTCCGAAACGCACTGATTAGAATTTGGACTAGATTGAGTAATGCAAACCCAGAAGCAAGTACAAATAGCAGGGGTTTATCGTTACTGAGTAAAACATTATCTATCACCCATTGCATGTAATAGGGGGAAATCAATGCCGAAAATTGTAATAGCAATGAAAGTATCAATAACGTACCTAAAGTTCGTTTAAGGCCTGTCACCTTTTCCCACAACTGATTGATACGAATTGTTTTACTAGTATCATTTTTCTCAAACTTTGCGGTAGGAGTGAGTTCCAACGCTATACCCGTAAATGATTGACTAAACTGTGCGAGAGTGAGTTTACGTCGACCAAAAGCAGGGTCATTGATATAAACGTGCCTTGACGAGACTTTCGTAAGTACTACAAAATGATCAAGATTCCAATGTAGAATACATGGTAATGCAAGATGTGAGATATCTTCGGCTTCACATTTGACTCCGCGGCCCGCGAGATGTAGTTGGTCTGCTATGTGAATTACTTGCTTGAGATTCATTCCTTGTAATCCAAGCTTCATGTGACTACGCAGAGAGCTAACGTTTACTTTATGACCGTAGAACGATGAAATCATGGCCAAGCATGCTAAACCACACTCTGATACCTCTGACTGTAATATGATAGGTACACGCTTAAGACCTGAGAAAGAAAGTAGATCTAGGGATTGAGTTGTGATCTTGTCGGATATATTTGAGACTTCCATTAACCTAATTGCCCTTTAAGCGCGTAAATGGGGTCTAGAAGCCATTCTAGCAATGTTCTCTTCTCTAGTATAATGTCTGCATCAGCTATCATACCTACCTTAAGTGGAAATTCTTTTCCATAGGCGGTAACTGACTGCTGATTTATCTTTGCTCTAACACGGTACACTGCTTCATTAATTTTAACCGGTAGCACTTTGTCTGTTGGCAAGATCAATGCTTTATCTATATTCACAACCGCCCCCGTTATCAAACCAAATTTTTGGTAAGGAAAAGCATCAAATCGAACTTGCACTGTATCTCCATTCTGAACAAAACCTGCAGAACGTGTAGGAAGTAGTAATTCAATTTCCAACGATGAATTCTCAGGAATGATGCTAAGAATGGGAGATTGGTTATTTATACGCATGCCTAACGATGGATGAATTGCAGTTACCACTCCTGATTCTGGTGCCATTTTTACAAATTCATATTGGTTTTCTAACTCGTATTGCCTTGTCTCCAATTCGGAAATTTGTCTTTCTAATAGAGCTTTCTTTATTAACCTCTTTTCTGGCAAGCTTTCTAATTCAGACTCCAATTTAGATAAATCAACCATAGTTATTGCTATTTCTCTCTCAAAACGATCATTCGTTTCCTTAGTTTCGAGATATTCTTCTTGAAACATAGAAAGCTGTGTATCAGAAATATACCTTTTTTCAAATAGTTTTAAGTTTTTTAAGTATTGTTCTTCTTTAATAGTCAGACGTCTTTTATTCGTGGCTCTTGCTTTTTTCACAGAAGACAAACTCTGATTTAACTGTACAATCTGTCGCTCAATCCGTAACCGTTCATTTCTAAAAATTTTCTCTCTTGTCTTAAGCTCTACCCGAAGTGTTGATATCTGCTTACCGATTTCTTTACTTAATGCATCAGATAGTTCCATACCAGTTGCTAAACTTTGACTATTTCTGACCTTGATTAATGGTTGCCCAGCGGTCACGTATTCGGCCTCTTGAACATATAGTTCATCTACAACACCTTCTCTATCCGAGAACACTTTAACTAACCCTTTCTCTGGAATTAAGTACCCTTTAACTTTCTCTTTGCGTGAGTACTCAGAATGTGTGAGAAACATTACGACCAAAATAAATATCAAGAATATCATTAAAGAAGAGGTATAAATTGATATAGGCTGAACAATTATTATATTCCCAGTAATTCTGGTTCGCTTAGATTTAACAACCTCATCCCTAAACAGCATTGATTCCATTCCAAAATTATAGAATTTAGATATATCTATAGTATGCCCTAATCATATAAAGGGAATAGTGAATAATTCACAAAACATGTGCCAAGTGTCACATATCATAAATTTATGTAATAATTATGTTGAAATTCCTCACTTGAAGAGCGTATAAGTCATACAACAACGCAATATTTTATTAACAAAAAACTGGTTTTATTGTGTTGTTTGCAAAAGCACCGGCTTTTTAAGGTTACGCTAATATAAGTTAAATTGACAAGGATATAAATAATGAAGAAAGTGACTTGCTCTAAAGTTCAAACTTTAAGTGAAGAAGATTTAAATCAAGTTGTAGGCGGCTTTGATCCCAGAAATCCAAATGATTATACAAATGCAATAAATGAGATTGTAGGTAGTGCGTTAGGCGGTGGTCAGTATGGTGGTTCTGGTACAAATGCAGCAAACATTAAGAAAGGTAACGATATGGGTCAAAGCACTCCAATTCAAACCGGAGGCTGTAATACCCGAGCCAGTGGCAGAGGTCGAGGTTCAAGTAGCAGTTCGAGTAGCGGTTCTGGTCTAAATGTAATTCGCGTTTTCGCTGCTAAAGCATCTTAGAAACTTAAAACTAATAGCCAAACTTAAATATAACTGTACCATAACTTTCCATATTTTTACCAAATAAGGTTGTTTTTTGTTAATTATTTAGTTGATTTAGTTCTTTATATGAAAATGTTTCTCATTTCAAAAGCTACAAATCAAGTTTGGCTTATTCTATAGATTTTTAGGCTTTGGCTTATACTGCTTGGTATTAAGACTAAAAATTTTTTGGTTGACTGTACGGATTAATTATTAGTTAACAAATAGCTAATTATATTTATCTGCGTCAAAGTAATTAAACTTTAATAACTTTTAATATGACAAAAAAATCACTCTTCTTTTTGGGATTTTTTGCGTTATTGTTCTTCTTGTCGTGGTTATTGTTTTCTAACGCAAATACTTCTAAAGAGAATGAACTAGTAGTGCATAAATGCAGTAAAAATGATACATTAACCACCACTTTAAAGTTTTTCGTCGAGCGCTCAATTGATATGAGTGAAGACGAGATTTTACTCCAGATTTCCGAATTAGTGGCCACCTCCAATCAAGTTTTGCAACGTTCATGTATACCTATTGAACGTCTCTTGACTAGTGTGACTTTTGTTGATAATGCTTTCACTCCGCACAGTGCGAAAGAATTTTCACTTTTATACGATCGCCTGATAAACAATTTGTCTGACCAAGAAAAGCAAGAGCATCTAGGGTCATTAACTGACTTTATAGTTGTTGTCGTTAAGACTCTACCATCAGAATATAAAGGTTACACTTATCCTGGAGACGTTGCTCGAATGGCTGCTATTACACTAAATGGTAACCAATATGTTCTTGAACATGAACTAGGCCACCTTGCAATGGCAGGTCATGAGAAAGGTGGACTCCAATGGTTTCAGTCAGCACAATCCCAAGCGCACGCTTATCATTGCGGACCTTACCGTACAGTAATGAATGAGAACCTAAAAGATGGTTTCGTGATTGGTTTGTATTCGAACCCTGATATTAGTATTGGTGGTCAGCAATGTGGAGTGCAAAACGAAGCTAACAATAGTGAGGTGCTCAGGCAATGGGTTACTTTTACTCAAGAGAAGCAAAAATTGCTAGAGAAAGTACGAGGATAATTAATTGGTCGACTTATTTAAACGAGCGGTCTGCACGTTCGATAAATTTATAGATGAAGAGAACTATGATCTAATCAATGAGATTATCTGCAAAGAAAACATAAGAACGAGAGAACTTTCTAGCTTAAATATGTATGAAGTGCCAAATTCGTGTCATTTTATCTGGCTTGGTAACCTTAACCTAAATAGCTTGGATTACTTAAATATCTGGCAAAAAAAAACTTCATCTTTGACACTTTGGATAGACAGTCAAACACAATACTCTTCTTTGAGAAATGAATTATTGACCTTAATTTGCAATAAAAATGGTTGTAATCTTATAAAATCACAAAATATTCTATATCAATTTGCAATAAAAAATGGAATTTCAAGCTTAGATAAAACATTAGAATCATACTCTCAAATTTATTTCCCAGAATTAGTATTCAAACTTCAATTAGAGAAAGATAAATATAGTCATAATTTATCAATTTTGGAAGGTAAGTTTGAAGTCAAAGATATACGTGGAGATTTTGAAGCTATTTTTTTTGATGATGATTTCAAAAAGTTCTACTTGTATGAAACGATCTTAAGGGGTAATTTCGCAGCTGCAAGCGATATATTAAGAATATTGATCCTTAAGTTGTATGGTGGTGTTTATATTGATGTGGATACACTTCCTAAATTGGAATACAACTCCACATTACTTCAACATACAAGCCAACTGACCCCTTCTCTTTTAAATTTAGTTGATGTTGTACTTAGTCACACCGCCGCATCTCAGTTGCTAGGTAGCAATCCTAAGAATGAACCTCAGTTAGATGGTTGTATTGAGCTGCTCAATGCGCATCACCCGAAGGTCTTATCTGAGTTAGAACAAGTCATCTCTAAGGGGCTGCATTTTTCAATGTTTAAATATCCTGTTGTACACCGGCACCTTTTATCGATATCAGCTTCTAAGAACAGTTTGGGTGAATTTAATAATAATCTCATAGCTGCTCATCCAAACTCAAAAGCGCTGGGGATAGTATTGAGAGAAATGAAAAAACGCTATCGACACTGTGAAACTCACGGCTACATATTTGAGGCGTTATCTAATACTAGGATGAATGACGATGATTATTACCGAAGACTCCAGCACTATCGTTATGATGGACTTAAAAAAGGAGTTGATGAAGAAGTAACCCTTATACTAACTGGACCATCACTATTGTTAGAAGTCATGATTGGATGTGCTTATCAATTGTGCAAACTAGACAACGAAGCAAGCCCCAGTGCTATCTCCTATGCTTTTAAACTTAGACAGTTTGGTCTTTCTTATTCAGAGCAAACTATGTTCACCCTCAAACACATAAACTCTTCTTGGATGAATAAATGAGATTATTACTAATTTTGATATTTAGCTTCTCCAGTTATACGTATGCTAACGAAAAGTCCATTTTAGGCAGTTGGAAATGCATCAAAGACGGACCCGCCGCAGCCACTATTGATAAGACTATCTACAGCCAAGAGTCCTTTCAAAGTGATATATTCACACTACTATTAAAAGTCCCCGGTGGAGAGGTTTTACGATACAAGACAGCAGTAAAAGGGCAATGGAAATTGTTAGATAATACTGTGCATCACCAAATCCAAGAGATCCAAATTACAGCGCTCAATGAACTAGCATCTTCTTATGTCAAAGTACTTAGAAAAAAGGCAGATAATATCACTGGATACAGCTCAAAAATTCACAGTGTTAGTCCTCGCTTTATGAGTTTTTGGGTCTCTTCACAAAGTCTTAGCTACTGTTTTAAAATATAATGTGCTTTATTGCGTGGTTTAGTTTCAAAGCCAAGCGAATTTTTTGCGAAATTCAATTTGAGATTGAACACTAACAAAATTGTCTGCATTTTAAACGATATATTGAGTTTCAAGTATGCCTATTCCTGTTAGTTTGTTGAGTTATTTTATCATGGCGTATGTCTCCGAAAATTTAGAAGCGTTAGTGAAGCGCATATGTAGGAGAGGAATAAAGTTTCATACTAATTCCTACTACAAAGTCTGACTCACGCTACAATTGAGCAATAAAGTATCATACTGGTTGTCTTGAGCATCCACAGATTGAACGGTCCCATTCAAACATGTTTCTGGACAATTTCAAGTTAGGGATTGCGTTTCAGACAGCACAGTTCGGATAACTTCAGGTAGGGGGACACGAAATAGACGGCTTTGTTGTTCGAGAGCTTGGCTGCTAACGCAGCCAAAAGAAGACTATTGCCTATTGACCGGAGAAGGGCTCATATGTGTTAGGCTGGTACTATTTCAAGTTCGCGATCCCAAGGGCTATGTGCTCCTGATGGGAAAGGTCTACGTCCAGCAAAAGTCTGACTAGTTACCCTTAAGTTACTAATCCTGAACAAGTCAAGCCTACGCCATTCAGGCAACCCTCCGGAGCTACTTTGACCACCAGTTTGATAAGCTAAGACTTGAAAATTACCATTACAGACCCGAAGCACATGAGGTTCTACCACGCGTAGCTTATTGCTATATGTAAATTCAATTACTAACTTATTTTGAATTGCTCTTCGAACTTCTGATTCATTCCTCTTCGTACCTCAAAGAACGGCAATATGCCACTAGGCACATTACAAGAATTCGATACTCAAATAATTGAAGTTGTTGGAAAATCCATAATTTTCGCATGGGAAAATGCCTAACGCCTAAATCAGGTGCGCCGTAGGCGTCACCTGGATTTTCTTGTTAGGTTTTGAACTAGAATGATGCGAGGATAGCGTATTGATCAGCCATTGCATCATAGAGTTCATCGAACGTGTAACAAGTAATATGCTTGCTATCAATAAGAGATTTGCTTCTTCGTTGTTCAAAACGCTCATTGCAATCTCCTCGTGATAAGGAGCTTTGCCTTCCTATAATCAAAGCTCCTTTATATTTTATTTCATAGTGGCCAAACTCGGACTTCATGCTTTGAGTTTTGTTATGTACCGATAAATGTAGGAACCAATCAACAACTTGACTGTAACCTTTTTCAAATCTCGAAGCCCATGAATGTACCGATGTTTTTTTATTTACTTTCTTGTTAAATATTGAGTTATCTTTTGCATCTTCAAACTCTATAAACACAAAATCTTGCATGGATTCACTTGCCACAACAAAATCAGCTCTAAATTTTCCAATTAATGGCAACTCGTTATTGAATTTCTTTGGAGCATCGATACCTACTACACGCCCCATTAGTAGAATCAATTGAGGCCTACTTTTAAAAAAATCAAGTAGTTTTTCCTCATCTATTTCCGAGTAATTTTTAAGTAGACACTCAAATTCATCAAGTTCATTTTTACATTGAGTGCTTTTTAGTTGATCTGATTTTAATGAGATCATGCTTCTGACCTCATAATCTTGGAAATACCATCAATCTTAATAAAGTCAACAATAAGTATTTCTTTATTCTTCTTTGAATAGATCACTCTAAACTTATGATTTATTCTCCCAGAGTACAGCTTCCTATCACCTTTCAACACAGATGAGTGGATTGCCCTTTCGTTACCTTCTTCTAAAAGACATAGGGCTCTATGTGCTTTTTCCTGTATTTCTGTAGGAAGTGATTCAAAGGAGTCCATTGCCCTTTGACTGAATTTTATAACTATGCTCATCTAACTCTCAGCGATTACCTTTAAAGATGAAATGATTGCCCTGCATTAACCTAACAGCTTATTAGCGGGCAACTTACCCATTTAGTACAAATCCGGGACGACCGATTAGTCCGCGTACACTTGTGCTAGCTTACCATATGGCTGCTTAAAGTCAGTGAGTTAAACTTTATGGCTGCAATTTGAATGGGAGAAAACGAGCGTCCCGTACTAAAAACCGGCTCATTTTTACCATATACATTGCTCTGTTTATTTATGCTGATGAAATGCATAAGAGAAATTAAGACTTTGTGGGATGATTCGAGTAAGGACAGGAATCAGTTAGGCCTATTGCTCTAATGCGTTCAATTCGGATAACTGCAGGTTGGGCAAAGCGAAGTTGACGGCTTTGTTGTTCTAATGCATTGGCTATTGAGCGGAGAAGAGCTCATATGTGTTAATTATTTTATCCGTGGTCATATAAGGTGAAGTTATTATCAAACCACATGATATAGAATACATCGTTTTGTCTATAACCCACCATAGGACGCTTACCATGAAACCGAAATGATAAAAAGTGATCCACATCTGGAGTAATAAATTTTGGGATAGGAGCGCTAATTGAATTTCTGTCGATTTTCTCAAAGCCCAAGCCGTGACGAGGCATCTGTTTAATTTCACGCCACGTATTGTTCTTGCGACGAAACATCGCTTCCGCGAAAAATGCTTTACCTTCTTGGTCAAGACATTGGAGACAGAAGCTACCTGCTTGTAAGCGCTCTAAAGAAAAAATTGGAGGCTTGTCGTCATAATTAATGTTAACTTCTTTTACAGTGATTTTGGAGCCAGTATTGGCTTTTGGGTGTTTGATCTTCTTTTTTGCCATAAATTGAATTACTCAACTCTAGTGTCAAAATATGCTTTTAAATCTCGTTTTGAAATAACACCAGCATGTCCTTCATTTTCTATCCAAGGACTTTCTTCATGAGTCATATTTCTGAGTTTCCAAGCACTAAATTGACCGAAAACATCAAAAATTTCTTCGATATGTTCAATCTCACCTTTCATCAAGCGTGTATGAGGGTTAAATCTAGGATCTGAATCGATAGCTTCTCTGCCAAAGTCTTTATAATCATGGTAAAGCTCAGGAACCACTGGGCCATGTGCCCACGCTTCAATATCCGCGTCAAAAAGAGTTTCTTCATTCAAAGCAAGGTAAAAGCCTTGTGCATAATACACAAGCTTCTGAAGTTTCAAGTTCGAGATACCTTCATCATTTTCATCCGCTAAGAGAATAAAATACTTAGCTACGTCTTTTACATCTGCCATAGGCTTTGTTGCGTAATTCGATGGAACTAAATCAGGAAGTTACGATCTGATCGGCTACACCCATCAATCGTCGTAGCCTTATGCCGAAACCTCGTTACAAAACAACTAACTGGAAGCAGTACAATAAAGCCTTAATCAACCGTGGTTCTCTGACCTTTTGGATTGATGAGGAAGCTATAGCCGAGTGGAAGCAAAACAAACAAGGCAAGCGTGGTAGACCTCGCCGATTCAGCGACTTAGCCATTACTACCGCACTGATGGTTAAGCGCGTCTTCTCCATGCCATTGAGAGCGCTGCAAGGCTTTCTAGACTCAGTATTTAAGCTGGCTAACATCCCGCTTGTTTGCCCACACTACACCTGTATAAGCCGCCGAGCTAAGGAAGTTGAGGTTTCATTTAAAACCAAAACCAGAGGAGCAATACAACATCTGGCCATTGATGCAACTGGCCTCAAGGTTTATGGCGAAGGTGAATGGAAGGTCAAGAAGCATGGTACTGATGGGAAGCGCAGAGTCTGGCGTAAGCTGCATATCGCAGTAGATACAAGCACCCACGAAATAGTCGCAGCAGAGCTGAGCTTATCTAACGTAACCGATGCCGAAGTGCTCCCCAACTTACTCAAGCAGACACGTCGCAAAATCATTGAGATATCAGGTGATGGCGCTTATGACACAAGGAATTGCCATGATGCCATTAGGATCAAGCGAGCGGTTCCGCTTATCCCGCCACGAGAAGGGGCTGCCTTCTGGGAGCAAGGACACCCTCGCAATTTAGCAGTAGGTTGCCAGAAGCTCTACGGCTCCAACAAGAAGTGGAAAAAGCGGTATGGTTATCACAAGCGTTCGCTCTCTGAAACAGCCATGTATCGCGTGAAGCAATTGCTAGGGGGGAGGTTAAGCCTGAGAAACTACAATGCTCAGGTTGGCGAAACCTACGCCATGATTAAAGCGCTGAACAAGCTTACAGGGCTTGGTATGCCTGAAACTCAGTATATTGTTTAATAATCGCTCAATTTCGGGCGGTTTGGTTTTCTGTCCGAATTACGCAACAAAGCCCTTGGAAAGCTAGATTCTTGGAGCAACTTATAAATACGTTCCTCAATTTTCATTGTCAACCTTGTAAAATTAGAGCTATTCGTAGATCTAACCATAGATAGATAATTCTAGATATGCAGTTGATAACATTTATTAATTAAATTTCATAATAAATGAATCGAGCCACCAACATTACTCATGGTGGCTGATATGTATTTGTCAATCGCTGGTGGAACTAGAACAATTGCTGTTGTTCACTGCCGTGTTTCTTGCCATACCAAAGGGTGTAATTGTTTCTATCTCCGCTGGCATGAACTCCGTTGGCGTTCATCTTGTAAACCGTGTTCAATACAACGCCATGTATCCTGGCAAACTCCGAATTGCTTCGGAAATTTGCCTTAATAAATTCGTCCAATGGGTAGATCGTCAGCATCGTTAAAACTGTTCTGCGTACTGCTTTGTCATCTTCAGAAGGTGGCTAATATTGCGTAGCTGTTGATCTTGGGTTTCTTGCGTTTGGTCGCTATCCAAAATCAAAGAGTGAATAAGCACATCCCAATCAATGCCCTTTTTCTCTATCAAATAAACCGCATCGGTTAAGTTCGTTAAAAAATGATATTGAGAATCGCCTTCTGTATAACTTTCTTTGGCTTTAAAGGTGATTTCGTCAAAATAGGCGGCCAATGTCCCCCCAATGCGTCCCGCTGCTACTTGCTGTCGTTCTCATCACATAAAGATGGCCAACACGTAGTTTGCTGTCAGTGAAAAGTCGCTTTAGCTGGTGGGCGTATGTGCCCCTCTGCATTAGCACCATATCAGGGTTAATTAGTGGGTTAGTGCTGCAAAATCCGTGAATTAGATTCATTTCTTAAACTGCTACGATTGTTTGCTTTGGGCGTGATCTAATCCCATCCTTGGATTATGGCAACCCATCTTCATTCCGAACACGAAAATTTTATTGATTTATAAGTTTTTGATATTAAGACGCAAACTAGTAGTTGAATATCACATTTTCGTTATGATAGTCTTTTTCGAACATTCCGAACGAGGTGTATAAACTATCGACCAATGACCATAAAAACATTCAATACCAGCAAAGGCACTATTGTCCTGTCTAACCACGGAGCAACAGTATCGATGGCCATTAGCCGCAACGCTGGCGCGGTAGCGAATGTATGTGTGAGTTGGGTGTTAGGAAGTGCAGATGAGGTGAAAGCCTTTATCGAGGGCGCAGACGAAAAAGCGATAAGAAACGAAATGCCTCGCTTTTCCATGTGCGCTGATGTGGTTAAACAACTAGACAAGGCACTGGCCAATGGCAATTCCAAAAAACCAGTTGAGCCTACTCATAGAGCTTATGGAACGGTCTACGAAATGCCACCACAAGTAGAATTTATCCCACACGATGAAATCTATGTCGGCTTTTTCGATACGACCATCATTGACCACATGCAAGGGTTAGGAATTATCACGTTACTTGGAGTGCATGATGATGAGCGACAAGCCATCAAGCTCAATGAACGTGACGATTTTCTAGCAAGCTGGTCGGCGGGAGTGAATGAGGCTCGCAACGGCTCAGATCTGCATTATGCAGACTACAACAACAACCAATATGCGTTTACTGCCGGATACGAGCACTGGCATAACCGCAACAAAAAGGCGTTAAAGGGAAGACTTGCGCATTACTCAATAAGTAGAGAGTATCTATGTCATGGATTTATTGACGAGGATACGGGTGAAATTTGGCATCAATAACAAAAGGTAACTAACTATGACTTTGGGTAATCTACTTCTAGCAATTCTTGAGCAGAGAACACAAACAGGCTATGACCTAACAAACCGAACAATGCCTGAATCTGGCGCATGGCAAGCCAGCCACCAGCAAGTGTACCGCGAACTCGGTCGCATGACGGAAAAGGGTTTGGTGTCACACGAAATTGAAGCGCAAGACGGTAAACCAGACCGCAAGAATTACAGCTTAACTCAAGACGGCGAGCATGTTCTTAACCTTTTACGCAACAAATCTACATGCGATGGCCTGTCTATCATTCGTAGTCCTGCATCGGTGATGCTGGAAATCGGCAGCGAGGTTTACTTCAAGTCGTACATTGAAAAACTCAATCAAGAAATAACTCAACTTAAAGACAAGCTGAACGCGCACCAGAAAGAGAAAGGTGTGTTCTGTGACAACTTCACACTGCATGTAGAGCGCGACATTGATATGCGCAAAGCAGAGCTTAAGTTTGCCGAACGTTCACTATCTATGATCACTTCCTCAAACATTGCTACGTAGAATGCTACGTGAAACCTCGCAAAGCCGTTTATCTTTTAGTTGGCTCGCCAGCGCTTAAACGAGCCAAAGAGTGTTTAACTCGAAATCAGCCTTGGGACTACGAGGGCAAGCTCATGAAGATCGTCAGTTTGGGGCAACGGATGCGTAACGATGACGGCAAGCCATGCCATCGGGTTTTGATTGAGAGTTACTTTTGATAGGTACAAAAAAACCGCGAATAAACGCGGTTTTTTTGCGGCTGGCCTTAGCAAACAGTTCGAATCAGCAAATTCGAGTTACCAGCCTTTTCATGTTCCACCAGCAAATGTGAAACAAGAGCAAACAAATAGTAGGTGTTTTTAATGGCTTTGACAATAGCAGAGAAACTTCAAAGACGACGAGAGAAGCAAAAACAATCAATGGAACGGGCGCGCGCAAAGCAAATCGCCAAGATGAATGACCCCGAGGAACGGGAGAAGCGCTTCAAAAAGCAATTACAGTAACAAGAGCGTCAGCGCCAGCGACAAATCGAGCGCTTAAATGATCCCGAATACCAGAAAAAGCAGCGTGACAAACAACAACAGCGTATCGAGCGCCAAAAAGCGAAGCCTGTAGCGAAGAAACCGACCAAAAAGATCGCCAGTAAGGGATTGAAAGGTCGAACGCCTACGGCAGAGGAAAAGCGCATTATGGATGCCATTGGTGGCTTACCGTGTATTGCGTGTTGGCTGCATGGCCGAGAGAATCCGGTGATTTCCATGCATCATGTGTTTGGTCGTGTTGGAGAACGGGCGCATGCGTATGTATTACCCTTGTGTTGTTATCACCACGACACGCTACTGGAAGCGGATAAGCGCGCTCAGTATCCCGATATGATACCTATCCACGCAAAAGGGAAATACGGCGGCAAAGCGCAATGGAAGATCCACAACGGTACAGAGACAGAGCTGTTATTTAAGGTCTATAAGCTGGCGGGATTGCCACTTGAACTGATCGAAAACATTTACCCACAACATTCCGAACATTAATTAATATAAACACTATTAACAGGGCTATAAAGTCTAATTAATGGTGTTAAACTGACCAAGACTCCCCATCTTAAAAAGCGCGCTTAGAGGTCACAACATGGCACGAACGCGCATAGCTGTACTTACTCTATCATCTGGCCAGCCACGACTTATGCTTGCTGGTGTAGATGATGGTCAACTCCATATCATCGAATGCCAACAATTAGAGCGCTCATTGATGAGCCTTAAGCTGACTTTGCCCGAGAAGTTAGAAAAGCTCAAAAAAGGCGGTTTTATTGTGCTGGTGGACGAGGTTACGCCCTACTTTTCGAAGTATGGGCGCGCCGTTCGCCTGTCCGAACTGGACGCAAAAGGCAGACCGATCATTGTGTCGGCAATGGAAGCCTATAACTATCTCACATCCCTAAACGCTATCACTTACCCGCCCAACGCTGGTGGCCGCTTCGAAGTGTCGCCATCCATCGTGGAAGAAGTACGGGGAACCGATGGTAAGCCAACGTACAACATCGACTGGTCAGAACTGCGCCCTGACACCTACGCGCTCATGTTTGTGGTCTATGCAGCCACACAAGACAGTATTGGCGACACGGTAACGCTTAAGAGTTTGTTTGACCTGTTACGCAAACCTAAGAAAGAGCCAGAAATGGCCTCGCGCGCAATGGGACTGTTCAAGGCTAAAACGGGGCTAATCGCAGACGGTAAGTATCGAATGGGAGGCGATGATGAGTAAGTTATCCCGCCTCTCAGCAGAGAACATCGAGGACGATATTCTACGGGCGCATTTCTTTGCCATCGTCATGGAATACGTCAACCGTTCGGGCAATACCGATCTCTTTGAGTACACCATTCGACTTGATGAGGTTTATCGTGCGGATCTCGTCTCTTACAGAGCTTACGCCACGGTTGAGCTTGATTGGTTGGTTAGTCTGGTCTGTGACGTAGACGACCCAATGAATCCGCTACCTGTTGGCGAAACCATCAAACTGCCACCAGCATCTTGGGTGCGTCGTTCCATGCGTCAATTCATGGACGAAATGGGACTGTAACTTATGCCGAAGAAGTTTGAAGCGGAGAAACGGGATAACGGCTCATTTGCCAGCCTTGGCCTCAATGGAAAGCAGTTCAACCAGCTATTCAACAAGATTGAACAGGCGCAAAAGAGAAACCGCCGTAATGCCAAGCGAACGCTGACCGCCTCAACGCTGGCCAAGCCAACTAATAAGGCATTAAAAGCGCTAGGCGAAAAGGCGAAAGGGCAACTGTTTACCAAAGAAGACCTGATCAAGTTCGACAAGGCTCGCCAGCGACACAAAGAGGTCTATGACAGCAAGACAGCGGGTATCACCTATGCCTTTTTGGTGAAGAACTCGCGTCAAATCGACGTAGACCGTGCAAACAACCGTGTCGATGACGGTACAGGCATTCACAAGGCCACGTTAATCGGTATTAAGAACAATATCGCGCTTATTCGTGTCCGAGCCTCAAGCGTATCGAAACATGAGGAACACCGAGTAAAGGTGCGTTTTGAGCAGTGGGATGAACTACTACACGAACCGCCTAATGGAGATTACAACCAAGCGGTGCAACTGGCGTGTGCTGGCCGTATTTCCTTTGATTGCGACTGTGGCCGTCACCAGTATTGGTATCGATACTTGGCCACTATGGGTAACTACTGCATAGCGCCGCCTAAAGAGTTTGCGTTCCCGAAAATCCGAAACCCTGAATTGTCCGGTGTGGCATGTAAACACGTTTTGAAAGCAACAACCATGCTGCAATCGCTGGCATGGCAACGCATCTTGGCCAACCAAATGAAGCAGCAAGCGCGCCGTGTTGGTTTTGGCTCAGATAACAAAACGTACTTGCTCAACGAACGCGAGAAGAAAGCTGCCGCACGTAACCGTAAAACGGTGGTGGATAAGGCCGCCGCTACGCGAGAACACGCGAAATACCTACGCGCTCAGAAAGCAATGGAAAAACAGATCGCCAAACAGAAACGGGAAAGCGAAACCATCAAGCGCCAAGCGCGCAAACTGCGTAAGGAGTCCAACGAAAAGAAAGGTTATATCGATATGATTAAGGTCGGCTTCCAGAACTTCCATGACGGCTACAAGCTGCAAGGAAAGACTAAGGGTGAAGCGCTAGCCGACTTCGCAAAATTGATGAACGTAACACCAAGCAGATTAGAGAGAATCATCAAGTGAGTGACGTAGTTAAACCTGTAGTAAGAAAGGTTCGATACCAAGGCCATGAGCCCTTTAATCGCGTTTTAAGGGAGGATTGGATTAAGGCTATCAAACTATCACCTGATCACTTTGAAGCGTCCCTGTATCGCCCTGTTGAGCCAGAATCGGCACCAACGGATGAGAACTACCAAAGCGAGTCAGTATTAGAGCTAGAAACCAACCAAGACACGCTTACTTATAGCGATCCCGAGCTGGTGGCCGTGTTGGATTGTCCAGATGAGCAAGAGAGCTTTTTCATGATGGATGATGGCGACGAAAACCTTGGCGAGTCCTTAGAGCCGCTAATGCTGCGTATTGCTTCGCACCATGTGCCTATCGGTAGTGTACTGGAATGGGATGAAGAAACCGCCGAGGGATTACGAACCGTGTGGTGGTACGTACATAAGGCCGTTGGCTATGGTACGGCGAACGTGGGCGTGATTTATATCTGCATACCAATGCGTGATTTTAACCAGCCACCAGCGAACTTACCGGAATTACCGGATAGTTCGATTGAACCAGAACCTAAGCCAGAACCGGAGGAAGATTTCTTACCAGAACCGGAAGAAAACTTACAAGACGGTGAAGTGATCGAGCTTTAACGTTAATATCAGCCCTATTCCAACCCATCCTTAAAGCGCCGCTCCAATTTTGGAGTAGGCTTGACCCCATCTTAAGCACCTTGTTATATGCTTGTACTGTGCCTATAATTTATGCGCACACACAATACGCATAGGTTACTGTTATGAGAAACGCATATAGTACGCAAGCACCCAAGAAAGCTACAAACTTAAGCTTAAATAGTGAGTTACTTGCTGAGGCTAAGCGCTTAAATATTAATCTTTCAGCAACAATGGAAAAGGCACTTGAGAAAGAAGTGAGTCAACGCCTGAAAGCTGAATGGTTAGAGCAAAATGCTGATGCCATTAATGCTTGCAACGAGCTAACTGAAAACCACGGACTATTTTCTGATTCTTACCGAGTATTCTAATGCCGCAATTTTTGCTATACAAAAACAACGATAAGAGCACTTCAACCGCATATCCATACTTTGTTGACGTTCAAAGTGAACTGCTTGATACATTGAACACTCGATTAGTTATTCCGCTAACGCCTACTGAGTTGTTAGAGAAAAAAGCGCCCAGTCATCTATGTCCGGTAATCCATATTGATGAAGGTGACTTCGTAATTCTGACTCATCAAATGGCAAGTGTACCAACCAAAATTCTAAGAGAGCCTGTAAACGATCTAAGCACTTTTAGAGACGAGATCATCTCTGCCATCGACTTTCTGATTACTGGCATATAACGTCCTGTTAAGGTGTGAGCAACGCATTACCGAATGCCGCCGCATGCACCTTAAACATCAAACGCAACGCAATTGGCTTGAGAGTTCACAAGATGTATTTGATGCGCATTACATTTATATGCGCCATTTTGATTATTTAGGGTTAATCGCGTCGAGGTGTATAATTTGCGCTCAAATCAGCCCTAGTCCACCCCATCCTTAAAGCGCCACTCCAATTTTGGAGTGTGCATGACATTACAGACTAGCCGAAAGCAAGTGCCAGCCAGTGCCAAGCGCCTTAGCAGACTTGCGCCTAACTGGTCATACGCGAACAACATTCTTAACTTTGGTTGCGGTAAGTTTCCCGACCTAACAGAAGAATACCTCACTAACTACCACAAGCAGATCATGACGGTCACTCACTATGACCCGAACTCGAAAGCGAAAGGCGTAGTAAACAATATTGCCGAAATTGACAGCTCAAAACGCCGTTTTTGCGTCATGTTATGCGCGAACGTACTTAACGTGTGCAAAGATCTCGATGCAGCGATCGCAGACATGGCCAAGATTGATTTTGATTGCGCGGTCATTCAAATCTATGAGGGCAACCGATCCGGTAAAGGCCGCAAAACGCGAGACGGCTACCAACGCAATGAGCCAGTATCGGCTTACCTCCCTATCCTAACGAGCAACTTCCACAAGTTCGATGTGACCTTACACCGAAGCGATAAGTGCATCACTATCGTGAAAGGCCGTAAGTATTACGAGCTGGACGATTTGGAGGACTAATCATGCAACTGGACGATGCGTTCTTTGAAATTCCATGCGATGTAGTGACATTCGATGGCAAGGTGGAACACACAGAGTTAACCGACATTGACCGTGCGGTGGCTGCCTTTTTCCAGAACGTGCTTGATTCCTTAGTTGTGACTGACACTAAACGGCGAGAGAACAGTGAGTTTTCTCGCTTTGTTGGCCGTGATAAGTCGAGAAAGATTTACTACGGCAACTTTAACGATCCAGTGTCATTCCTATCTAAGTTAACGGCAAAGTTGGGCGACAAGGTGAAAGCAAACCGTAATGAGCTTTTACCTGTTTGCTACATCACGCGCGATCCGGTGATTGGATTTGTTGATGGCGCGGAGTACGTCGATATTGCTGACTATGGCGAACTGGCCAATGAGCAAGGCCAGCCTTATGCCGTGATTAATAAGTCCTTTGTCGCGCTTACCTACCGCATTAATGCCCTAGCTTGGAACCAGTCTACCCTTAGCCGCCTAGCGCTAGGTTTAATGGTTTGGCTACGTCATACCAAGGGCAAGCGTAAGCATGTATTCAGAGCGAAAACCATGCTTGCTGGTGCTGAAATGGAAATCAGCATCGAGATACGTGGCCGTAAAGATGCGATGACCGAACCCGCCGAAGTAGACCATGAAAATACTCGCCTGTTTGCTTCCTCAATCTCTTTTGAAGTGATTGCAGAGGTTTATGAGGCCGAGTCGATCACTGTCCGTCAGGGCGCGATTGGTGTGGGAGGTCGAGTCATTGAGTAACAAAGAATACTTTCTCGCCCAAAAAGTTGTCACCAACGGAAATGACATCACCATCGAGGACGTTCACTCGTTTACCTACATTGAGTGCGCTTCGATGGACGGCAATAAGCTGGTAATGGAAATCATGGATCAGGCTGCCGTTTATCGGGATGACTACGGGATTAAGCGCGGTTCAGAGATCGAGGTCACGATGGCCGATGTGAACGAGCGAGGCGATCAGGTTTGGATTGAAAAATTCATTGTGGCCAAGTCCACCAGCGCTGACGGCATGCTAACGGTTCAAGCGTTCCAAAAGGATGCGCACCTACTTAAAGAGCCAGTCACAACGCCTCGATTCTTTGTCGAAATGCAGCCTAGAGACATTCTGGCCGAGCTATTACCCGACCTAAAAATCGAATGTGACATCTTTGAACGTGGCGCTACGTACCATTTAAACGCTGGTGGCACTAAGTCTCGCCTAATTCGAACAATGGCCAGAGATTACGGCTCAGCGGCGTTTATCTGCCGTGGTGTTATGCACTTTAAGTCGCTCAAGAACATGGATATGAGCGAGCAATTCAAGCTGGAACAGTCGAATCCAGAGGAAGCAGAGCACAGCATTGCGAACTACTCCATTATCGGAGAGGAAGCCCTGTTTGAGCGCGTTCTTAACCGTAACTATGCCTCTTGGGATACCGTCGAGGGCTTCCAAGGCGGTAAACGTTCGGGCGCTATGGTTATGGTTAGCGTTCCACAAGCCAAGGCGCTGAATAATCAACACATGGCCATCATCCCTATTTTGGATGTGGAGCTCACCGGAAATACTGCCTTTACGCCTCTTTCGGTGTGCTCAGTGCTATTCCATAAACGGCTACCCGCTACCGAGCTGGATGAATCCATGCCAGAGAAACAAATCATGAACCGTGTCGCCCATTGCCAACGTGGGAACCGGTATCAGTGTCGTATCGAGTTAGGAGTGCGAAATCTATGAGTGATTCGTCAGAGAACAGAACACGCACCAACGTCACTAACCGCTTGTTTGGTAGCTATCAGGCCGAGGTGGTTAATCCTGTCCATCCGAAAGGCTTGTACATGGTATCCGTTCGCTTGCTTGGCTATTGGGATGCTATCCCCGATAAAGATCTCCCCTTTGCCGAGTTTCTACTGCCATTAGGTGCAAAACCGAGTTGTGGCCAAGTCGTGCCAGTGGAAAAAGGCGATCTGGTTTGGGTGGATTTTCCTCGCAATGGCGATACCCGTTATCCCCGTATAACCGGATCGCTTTACTACGCGCCTAACTACGAATCGTACCTACCAAGCGAGGTGAACGGCGAAGCCTATCAGCCTAAACGAGCCGAGGGTGAACCCGAGCCACCAGCCTATGACCGCAAAGATGCGCTCTTTGTGCGATTTGGTTTGCGCGAGCTCATCACGCATCAAGGCGGCTACTCAGTAACGCATACCCAAAGCGGCACGGCCATTGAAATTACACCAGATGGCCAATGTGTTATCCACGTCGAGGGCAATGCGTTTCGCAGCTCAACAGGGAACACATTGGAGCAAGTCGGTGGCGCACTAACTATCAAAGTGAAAGGCGATGCAAACATCGAGGCGGGTGGTAATGCGACCGTTAAAGCGTCCGGTAAAGCCAACCTAGAGGGCAATGAAGTGACCATTAAAGCGAGTGGTAACGTCAATATCGACGCTGGTGGCCAGTTCGCTGTTAAAGCTGCCGCAGCTCCATTTACATTAGGGTAATGCACTATGCCAGCCGTAGGAATTGTAGGGAGTGTAGATAGTGGTCATGGTGGCTTTAGTCCAGGTGTTTTTGTTTCTGGCCAGCCACTACTGACCGTGAATGGAATCAATGTATTAGGTACGGGTGATATATCCGTCATGCACGTAAAACCAGATAACCCGCCGCACGTAGGCGTTATTACTGGTAGTTCAAAACTTACTGTTAATGGCGTTCCGGTCGCCGTGGTAGGCGATGCCCTTGGGTGTGGCGCTACGCTGGTGAACGGTAACGACTTAATGACGATTGATTGAGGCAATTTGATGTTAGACACACAAGAGCAAATCGAGCAGTTTCGCCAGTTTTTAGACTTAGGCGGCCTCAAGGAAGCGGAGAACCTTACCCGAGGCAAATCCCTTAAGGTGAAGTGTGAAAGCTTGTCAGAGAAGCTATCAGGCTGCGTGAGCGAGGATATTGAGGACTACCAAGGCGCATCAAAGCTAGTCGCAACGCTTAAGGGTTTGAATGGCTCAGTGAGCGCAACCGTGGCCACGTTAACGCAATGGAATGAGCACCTAGTGTTGATCACCGACCCAACCGACCTAGAGCAAGTGTCTATTGGTGTGAACGTCAAACACAAGGTAGATGGCACAGAGGACAACGTACCCGCTCCGAGTATCTTGCCAATTACCAGCAAGGAAGAACTGAAAGCGCTTGAGGCAGTGATCAACGGTCTTTCTGGCCATGTTGATGCAGCCGTATCCCTAATGGCGCAAATCAATGGTGCGTTAACGCCACCAGCGCCACCAACGGGCGGTAGTGGCTCAGATGGTGGTGCAACCTTACCGCCGCCAGTCTTACCGCCAGAACTGGCCAACAAGGCCGATGCACTAAATGAGGTAATGGCTCCCCTTGCTGGTGGTGTGGCCAGCTCAAGCAAAGTGATTGAGGCAATGATCATTGCGTCGAGAGAGGAACGTACTTTAGCGCTGGACTACTTCACTAAGGCGATTTCGTTTACCATTTGTAGCAACCAGACGAAAAAAACGAGCATCAAAGACGCGACAGCAGAGGTATTTCCCCTGTAGAATAGTTTGGTATTTTGTAAATTTCCTATTCGTACATAAAAAATAACAATATGAGCTATTCAATTAACCTTAACGCATACGAGCTATGCGGATTATTGTCGCTCCTTATAGTACTGGCGATTAACTTAGTTAAAGTCCGTAACGAGCTTAAAGCGACCAAGGCGCGCCTATCCTTTGTGATACGCAAAAGCCTTAGCGTCGATGGCGAGTACATGTACGATGGATGCAGAATGAACGTGATATTTGATGCGGTACGATACAACGGAAATCAGTTTTACTTGATGCGCAACGATCAGGTAATGGCCAGCTTCCATGTAGAGCCGTATCGAGTAAGCCCTATTATTGATTACTTTAAATCAAACAAGATAGAGCCAGTTCAAAACCGACCATAATCCAAGTAAAGCCAGCGTTCGCGCTGGTTTTTTTCTATGCGACAGGCAAAAAAAAAGCCGCGACAGTGAGATGGTTCGCGGCAAGTGCAGAAGCTAAATTACAGGCTTGTAAAGTTGAATGAAGTTAAAACACTCATCCAGTGTCAATGACCGCAGCTCGACTAGGACAACGAGCTGACCTAAATAATATATTTCCTATTCCGAACAGAGTCAACCCCTAACCCTATGTTAGTTAACTTGAGTTTGGAAATCTGAAAATGAAAAAAGTCTGTATTATTGTTGGTCATAGCTTCAAAGATGGTGGCGCATACAATGAATCATTCGGAATGAATGAATACACATACAACCATCCCCTAGCCAGCTTATTGGCTGCCGAACTGCATAAGCGCGACATTCTTCCAGTGATCATGTATCGAGATACCTACTCACGCATGATCGATGACGTGAACGGTTCGGGCGCTAACTACGCCATCGAGTTACATTGTAACAGCGTGGCCAATAAGGACGTTCAAGGCTCAGAGACATTGTACTGGCACAAATCCGCTAAGAGCCAAGCGCTCGCGCAGTGCCTACAAAAAGCGGTGGCTGGACTTATCGGACAGCGTGACCGTGGCCTTAAGCCTATCTCGAACACTGGTACTGATACTCGCGGTTGGCGTTTCTTGATGAAAACCAAGATGCCAGCCGTGATTTTGGAGCCGTTCTTTTTGTCTAACGATGAATCGTTGCAAAAGGGATTGGAACTGCGCGAAAAGCTAGCCGTAGCACTGGCAGAAGCGTTCGCAGAACACATTAAAGAGAGCAACTAATGATGGGACTAGCAAAAGTGTTTACAAGTAGTCTATTTAAGAGCGCCACCAGCGAGAAAGTAGGTGGCATTATCCACGAACTGACCGAGTTTGGTGATCGTGTGTTTACCAGTGACGAAGAACGCAAAGAGTTTGCCTACAAACTGGCAGAGCTTGAAGCGGCCAGCTCTAACACATTGGTACGTACTGGACGCGCCGCTATGATGTGGAGCATCGCGCTGGTGGTCATTTATCAACTCATTGTTCGTGACTTTTTGGCCGTTTTCTATGGAGTTGAGCTTCCAAGCTTAGAGACTGACACACAAGAGCTACTAAGCAACGTGTTCGGCTTTTTGGCAGGAACCCTATAACAACTGAAAATTTTTTAAAATTTTTTTAGATGCCCTTTCCTATCCCCTTTTCTCTCAACAAAAACACACGATCAACGACATAGAAATCCCCTGTCGTTACCATTCCCACAAAAGCGCACAAAAAGACACAAATTCATTATATAACAATAAGTTAAACGAAAATTTACCCCTGTTTTTTTCGCAATAAATCTTAATTACTATCCGAAATTGAGCGAATTTTTACCGCTTTTTTGCGGCTTAACGATTCCGAATACAATCAATTAATAACTAAGGTTTATTTACATGGCAGATAAACGTTCTAACTTCAACAAACGCATTGAGGCGATTCATTTAGGCGCTCAAGCAATGCGTAATCTGTGTATCGAATCCCAATTCGATTCACAAACAGGCATGTTTCTAACTGACGACAATTCTCGTGGCGCGGCTATTTTGTCAGCCATTGCGAATGAGCCTATGTTCGAGTCAGTGTCTCAAGAAACAGCGGTTGGCATCGTATCAGGCATGCAGTCTGCGGTACGTGAATACGAAAAGACTTACGGCCACCTACCTAGCGATGAGCTAATGGCATCAGCTCACGCAACTATGCGTAACATGATGACGCTAGAGGGCGCTAAGCGCGATGGCTCAACAGGCGCAATGATGCTTGAGTCTATCAACCAGTCTCTATCAACATCAGAGGGTGTTGAAATCCGCGCGAAAATGGTTGGCCTAGTGCTGCCTGTTCTTCTAGAAACAGCAACACTTGACGCTGTAACCATGATCCCAGCGGGTGCGAACGAAGTTGAGATCTTCAAAGTGTACCGCCGCACTGGCTCAAACTTTGGTGACTTCGCTGCGGGTACTGAAATCGACCAAGCAACGGTTGGCCAATACTCGTCTATGCGTCAGCGCTACAAGTTTGTCGCTGAACAGCAACCAGACGGCACTAAGACAACTCACGTCTTTGACTCTAAGACTGACCTACAACACACCAAGTTTGAAATCCCATTCACGAAGACATCTGTTTCCCTATTTATTAACCATAAACGTGTGGCTCGCGACCTAGACAGCAACGGTAGTCAAATAATGACAGGTACTCACAATGGTATGGTTATTAACTGTCAGATAGACCATGCAAAAGGCAAAGTTACCGTCACTCCAACATCAGCCCTATCAGCAGGGACGATTCTGCACATCGAGTTCGAAGTAGACATTGAAAGACGCCCTGACCTGATCCCAACTATCGATCACGACATGGACTCTCGCACGCTACGCCCACGTCAAAACGCAATCGCAGCAGACGCGACTATCCAAGCGATGTTCACAATGCAACGCGAGTTTGGCCAAGATCTGAAATCTCTACAGATGAGCCACATGCGCAACACATTGGCATCGGAAAAAGCGACTCGCCACCTAGTAGATATGGACTTTGCTTGTACGCGCGAAGAAACATTCAATATCTACGTAGCAGCTGGTGAAGATTGGCGTCTACATCGTGAACGTCTAAACGAAGTTCTTCTAAACGTTTCTACGAAGATCCTACAAGCGACTCGCACAACTGGCATGACAGGTATCTTTGCTGGTACTGGCGCGTCAACAATCCTTAAGTCTCTTGGTGCTCCGTATTTCGTTGCTCCGGCTAACTACCAACAGAAAAACGCTATCCACTACGCGGGTAAATTGTTCGGTATGTGGAAAGTGTTCGAGTGTCCAGTAGTTATCGGTACGAACGACATGCTTTGTTACGGTCGCGGTTCTTCTCACTCAGAAGCGGGTTACGTAGCGGGTGATGCGATCGCAGCAACCATGTATACACATCCAATCGGCAAAGGTCTAGTAGCGTCTAACACGCTATACGAATTGGCCTACGGCGAGATCCATCCATTCGACGGTGAGAACTACTTCTACCGTGTGAAACTTATCGACGAAGCTCCTGTAGCAGCAGCGGCATAAGGCAAGTAAGCGGCAGTCTTACGGGCTGCCGCTCTTGGGGGATTCGATGAAAGAAACGATCGTTTTAATCACCAACCACACACCAAAGGAAATCACGGTACAGGGTCGCGTCATGCCACCACTGGCTAAAGATTTTCCTCTCTCAGTTTTCAACGTGAACCGCTTCAAACACGAAGTGGAAGCGGCCTATCCAAACGGCCTTGTTTCGGTTCGCCTTGAGCCAACGGTTTTACCAGAAGTTCAAAAACAACCAGACACAGCCACCAGCGACAAAGGCACAGCGCTATCAGCACTTGAGCTAAGCGCGAGCGTTGAAAAAGCACTGACTAACCACGGTGTAGCAACGGTTGAGCAACTAACCGAAATGACGAAAGAAGACGTGATTGCGGTGAAAGGTATCGCTCAAGCGGGTTTGCAAGAAATTGTCGGCCAGCTTGCAGCACAGAATCTAACGCTGAAAGAGACAGAGAATGAGTAAGATTGAATTTTCAATGGATAACGTCTCACAAGTTGCGGTTGCGCCAATTAACGCTGACTCGACAACTAAGCAAGGCACTGGCTCTAACCAGCTAGTGTTTGGCGGTGTGATTGTGTCTCAAAAAGGTAAGCCGTTCGAAGTGATTCCGGTAACGGCGGCTAACTTCCTAGACAAGCTAGGTAAGCCTTACCACTCAAGCCTTGGCAAATTGGCTGACGGCATGCGCGTTCTTGATGAAGCCTTGCGCGGCGGTAATGGCCTTGTGGTTCGTGTCGTACCAAAAACGGCAACCTATCCAGCTATCAAGCTAACCAAACCAGCAGACGAAGTGACGATCACTAACGAAGCGATCAACTACTCGGCTGACCTGTCACTTGAAGATGGCGAATTTTTAGCGATCGCTATCAAAGACGGTGCGCAATCCGATAACCGCTCTATCACGCTTGCGAAAGCAGACGAAGCGACTTACGGCGCTGGTATGTTCACTCTTACCCTAGAGGAAGAACAGGCGGCTGGTGGCTCTGTAGTGCTAGAAGAATGGGTTGTATCCCTAGAGCCTACAGCAGTAGACCAAATGGGTAGCGCTGCGTTTATCGAGACTGTTCTTGAAGAACGTTCGCAGTACCTAACTTGTCGCATCGATGCAGAAGTAGCGAAACGCGAAGTTACTGCAATTGCTAAAACCAAATTCACTGGCGCGACCAACGGCAATATTAGCGATATTACGGCTGAAGATTACCAGAAAGCAGTGAAAGCACTACGCACTACCGTTTACAGCTACAACTACGTTTGTGGTTTGGGCTGCTACGAAACAGCGGTAATCACTGACCTAGCGCAAATCTGTAAAGACAAACGCATTTCTGGCTACTTCGATATTGATCCTCGCCTAACGCACGAAGCGGCATTGGAGTTCAAAAAAGGTCTGAACTTCAACAACCATCGCGCTTCATTCGTGCATATCCCTTACCAAGCTAAGTGTCGTTTCTACGGCAACATGGCGGTATGGGGCGGCTCGGGTATCGGCTTTGCAGCTAAAGCGCTTGGCGTTGCTAAGACCTCTCCGGTCGGCGGTTGGCACTACACACCAGCGGGTGTTGAACGTGCTGTTATCCAACGTACTGGCCTAAAACCAATCCAAGGTGCTGGCGAGCCTAACTACCAAGAAATGTACAAGGCACGTCTAAACAAACTAGGCACAGACGAAAACGGCAACCTGTTCATTGATGACTCTCTAACGTCATCTGCGGCTGAAAACTACCTACGTTTTGAGCAAGTCGTGTCTATTGCTGACGCTATCTCACGCGACTTCTACGCACTAGGTAATCGCCTAAAACACCAACCTGACGGTGCAACGCTTGAGGGTCTAACTGACGGTATGGCCAGCATCCTAGAGGGCTATGAAGCCGTTGGTACGCTAGTGACACCTCGTAATCCAGAGCAAGACGGCGAGAACGCTTGGACGCTGGAAGTTAAGCAAGTCGAAATCGATTACTGGAAAGTCACTTGGGCGTTCTGTCCAACTGGCTCTGCACGTCGAATCCTTGGTGAACCTGTACTAATCCGTTAATCAACATAAGAGCAAGAATAGAATGAAATCAATGTTTTCTGAGGGTTCTGTTCTTGCTCGCCCATTTGTGATGCCACAAGTGGCCGAGCAGGAACAAACTGAAACTGCATTTTTTGAGTCTGTCACAGAAGGTCAACTTCTTGAGTCCATCAATCGTGCATCAACCATCATGGCTCGCCAAGACGCAGCAGCGGCTTGTGTTCAGTGGGTTAACGGTGGTGAAAGCTCAATCGACAACCTAGACGCAATGCTATTTGGCATGGCTGGTGGCGATGACGATACCGAGCTAACCGATGGCCAAGCAGCACTATACGAATCGCTACAGGAAGCGGCTAGCGAGTTCATTGCTCAAGTTGGCCAGCCGAAAGAGGGCGACATGCTAGAAGCACTGGAAGATCCAGAAGCAGCAGATCGCATTTTTGAATCTCTAGAACGTGGCCTAGACAGCGTGGACTCAGACGAAGCGATCGCAGAGTTCGCCGTTCGTGAATCCATGATGCTTGAAGCGCTTAAGAAAGTGATCCGTGATGGCAAGGTAACTTATATCAAAACGAATCGCCGTAAGCGCCGTATGAGTGCAGCACAAAAAGCAGCACTTAAGAAAGCGCGCGCGAAAGCTCACAGCTCATCGGCTAAAGCAGCTCGCAAAAAGGCTAACCGCATGCGCGATTCTCGCGGTATGGACAAGTAAGGATAAGCAATGGCTGTAATTGTCGGCGTACCTAATGATGATGGCGTGTCTATCCACAATAAATGCGCCATTACACAAGTCATAGGCGGTCAAGAAATTACGGTCATTGGTTACATGACTGATGAGTGTCAGCTTGCCTTTAGAGCGATATGGGAAGCGCCGTTTGAGGGCGATTCCGTGGGTAACATTAACGCCCTAGATAAAACGTCCTCAATCGCGCAAACCGTGTCGGATAAGACGAGTAAAACACTATGGAACAGTCAGCAAGTTTGGCAAGGCAACGAACCGCCAGAGATAACCGTAACGCTTAAATTTGTCGCGTTCACCAATGCCAAAATAGAGGTTAATGATCCCATTAAATACTTGGCTCAGATGATAAGTCCAGAGCTGCAAAATACTGTTCCAGTCAGTTCCGATGGCCTTGGTGGCCGTGTTCCAAGTGATGCGAGATTCAAGATTGGCAAAGCGCTCAATCTACCTATGCGAATTAGCGAGGTGAGTTATGACATTAACGCACCTAAGACGCGAGACGGGAATTTCGCTTACAACACGGTAACTATTACCGCCGCTCCTAAGCAAATGATTAATCAGTCACAGATTCCTAACCACTTCCAATAGAATAGGTGTAATTATGGCCGGAGCATTTAACGCAAAAGGCGATATGAATTTCTTGAAACAGAAATTCACTAAGAACGTCCAAGCTGGCGAAAAGATGATGGGTACAGAGTTCGAGATGAAAATCGAAGAATACCCAAATATCAGCGTTTTGGTTCGTTCAACTCAGTTTCCTGCAATGGGACGTGCAGACGTAGAAGATTTTGGTCAAATGGGCTTGGGCTACATCCAAAATGGTGCGCTTGAGAACAAAGGCGAAATCGCGGTGACGTGTGTAGAAACTATCACTGGTACAGTGCTAGATATGCTACGTGAGATCGTTCGTGAAAAGAAAATGGTCACGGTCGTTATCGAGTCTACGCCAGAATCGACTAAAGGTAAGGGCGCTAAGTCGCATCGATTCCGCTTAGAGCACGTAAAAGTGCGCTCAGACGTGATCGACCTATCAACAGAAGATACAGCAGCACTTGTTAAGCCAGCTATCACACTGCAATACAACTGGGTAGATTTCTAATCGCCAACCTGTCCTATTCTATTCCCTACAAAAAGGCCGCCAGTTTGGCGGCTTTTTTGATGCTCTTAAGCTTTGGTTAGTCTCTGTTTCAAGTCGGCTGGTGCAATGTAGGTATTCTCGTTGCCATCCTTTGATTTGAACAATAACTTCAGCTCCACCAGCCTTTCAAGATACTTGCGCGCAGCGGTATGAGACACGTCAAAATCAGACTGAATTTCCTTAACTGAAAAGACACGTCCGGCTGTTTCTAATCCCTTGGCCAGAATCACAACGTGTGGCAGTTTCAATACGCCCTTAAGCTTGGAGTCGTCTAGCAGCTCGCGCACCTCTCTCGTATCTTCAATCTTAGATTTGATGTACTCGTTAAAGCGCTCAATCGCATTGATGATGACCGTTAGCTGGTAGTCCACAAAGTGCGTTAAGTCGTTGTCGTCCGTTTCGGTGTAAACGTAACTTCTAACGTACTTGGTTGGCGCGCTCTTAAGTGGCGCAGAGATCGAGACGTACTTAAAGTTCTCATAGCCATGCTTAAGGATGAACCAGTAGAAAAGCGCCCTAGCCGTTCTCCCGTTGCCGTCCATAAATGGGTGAATGTAGCCAATCATGAAGTGCAGAATACAAGCCTTAACGATTGGGTTAATAAAATTGGTGCTGGTGGTATGGTCGGTGTTGGCGAAGTCACATAGTTGCTCGATGAGCTTCAAAACGTGCTCATGTTCTGGCGCTTCATGAATAATATCGCCAGTGGCCACGTCTCTAACCATGACTGCATCCGTTCTGTATTGGCCAGCAACGTGCTCATTCTCTAACACTCCATCGGTGGCGATGCCATTAAACCCGCCAATCAATTCTGGTGTGAGCTCTACATCCTTAAGTTCATCGGCCATCATGATCAAACGCCAGTTATTGATAATCATCCGTTCGGAGTCATCTTTAGGCTCACGTTCCGTTTCAAGCATTTCCTTGGCCACTTTGCGCGTTGTGGCCGCTCCTTCCAATTGGGCGCTGCTAATGGCTTCTTCCATCTTCACGCTTTTCACTAGGTGTGCCTTTTTATCTTGCGCAGATAGCGGTAAATCTTCTAGTTTGAGCTGTTTGTCGATGTGGAATAGCTTCGCATCGAGACTGGCGGCGCTAAGTTGGAACGGATTGCCGTTTTCATCAACAAGCGAAATGTCGTTAAGGCCACGTCTAATTTTTAGGGCATGCCAAGCGTAACCCTTTTGATCGCCTTTAAACTCTTTTGAACGGTACTGAAAGTCGTTCCAATGCAAGTAATTACCGCTGCTATCAAATCCGTATTTAATTGGATCTAGTTTGCGAATTAGAGAGGCAACTTTACTGAAATCGGCTGGTAATTCTGGTGGGATGCTGACTCCCGCTATCTTTTTGCTCATACCGTGAAACTTTTTTAAAATGTTTAATATATCTAGTATTGCACACAGGCAGTGGGAGTCAATCGCTTATCTACCTAGGAGTTGCAAGGGGTGTAATGCTTTACTGAATACTTTCAATAATACAGTTGTCCCCTTAACTTCCATCCCAATCGATCAATATTTTATGCCAGTGATCAACAACTGTCGGTAGACAGTAAAGTTCAAAACCTTTCGAATAGTTGGCTTTTCAGGAAGTCACTCTCAAATTCACTTCGTAACACTTATAAGTGCCCCAAAACGTGTTGGGGCTGACCTCGGCAACAACGCCTTGTCACCGAAACAAGTGATGAACCAAAGTATGAGCATAGATTTTCTGTTAACTTTTATATGCAAAAAGTAATGCTGGTCAAAAGTTAAGAACTAGCGCCTATTAACCTAATCAAACATTTATATTTACACAAATAAAAACTAACTACTAAGTAAGGTAGATAATGTCACGAAAAAAATTTATGGAATCCTACGGCGCAACTAATCGCAACGCTCGGTATGGCTGGGCCTTTGTGAATCACGAAAAAAAGGAAGTATATTTTGGTGCGTGGGATGTCAATACAAACGGAAACAGAGCGTTGATTTTTTCAATGGCCTGGGAGTTCAATAACGAAGGGCGTAGGGTTAATGCATTTGGCGAAGCTCTTGAGTATATAAAACTAGTAGAGAATGAAGGTTATTCATTAAGAACATTCCCAATAATATGGGATGAAGATAACGACGGTTACGCAGATACAGGCAGCGCCAAGATAAAAGAGTATATTGAAGAAGTCTCTGACATGTCTCTAGATATTGTTGGCGGTGATTACTATGCGGTTGGTAACCATAAAGCAAAGCACTCTAAAATGCCTTTACCCAACGTAGCACAAGACATCGATGGTATATTCGGTACTACTACAAATAAGACTGAGCGCGAAAGCTTAGTACTTTCTCGTGTTGGACAAGGGCAATTTAGACAAAACGTCATCAACGTTTGGGGTAATGGTGAGAGCTGTGCGTTAACCCTTACACCGGTGCGCGAGATATTAATTGCATCTCATATAGTGCCTTGGTCTAAATGCGAAAGTGATGAGCAGAGGATTGATGGGGCAAATGGTATTCTACTCTGTGCTCATATTGATAAACTCTTTGACGCGCACCTGCTAACCTTCACAAAGAAGGGCTCGAAGTACATATCTAAGTTATCACCCAACCTTGATACTTCACTGTTAAAAGGTTTGGGAATTCAAGGTGGTGAGGAGCTTTGTTCTGAAGAGATCAGTGAACAGCATCGTGACCGATTCGAAAAGTATTTAGAAGTGCATAACAACGAGTTCAACTTCAAGATCTCACAGACTCGCTAAACTATCACTATCTCGATCATTTGGAGTTTAAGTATTCTAATTAAAGAGCCCTACGTGATTCGTCGCGGTGATTGCAGTTAGGTGGATTTGCCAGGACGTCATCGCACGATACAGATATATTGATACAGATATATTGATCTAACTAACTCCTGCCCCAAAATCATTTGGCATTCAACACCAGACCACTTTCTTATGTCAGTTCTTGACCTACATTTACTAATAGCAGACTATGAGCCTAGTTGAGCAATTATGATTATACAGACATGTTCTGTAATTTATGAGTGGAAGGAAGAATAAGGCTTATAGAACAGTATGTTGCTGGTATGGTGTTTGTATTTTCTAAAAATATTATACAGACAGTGTCTGCTGAAAAAGCACTGTTATGTTTTAGGTGAATTATGTGGTCAAAAATTCAAATGTGGGCTTTGAAAAAAGCATTTGGGAAAGTCGGTCCATCACCGATCCCCATGTCAGGTCCAGAGTGTGAAAAGAATAATTTCTATTCAACTAGAATTAAGCTTGATGGGGTTTCAGCTCTAGTTCGCGAGTTGGATATGAATAAAGTCAAAGTACTAAAGTACAATCCAGCAACTGACACATGTGATATAGAACTAGACATCGATATTGCCAATATCAATGTAAATACCGTTGAAATCACGCACTACTTGCATAATTACTACACAACTTATACAGGTATTAACTCATTTATACTTCATTGCCTTACAAAAAAAGATTACATAAAGGTTAAGTCAAAGCGAATATTGAACAAGGTTTCACAGTCCCTATTTAACAGAAAAAAACTTCAGCTAAAACCAAGATATGACCTGTTAGACTATCTTATTGAAAATTATGGCATCAGTCGGAAGGAGTTTAGTCTAACATCACTAGTTTCTGATATGTATTCTCTGCGTTTTTTTAGGCATCCTGACAAAGAAAATTGTCAAAATAAGCTACGTATGTATGTAGATTCATTTGTGGAATCAGGCGAGGTCAGTAAGGTAAAAGGCGGGGGGTACAAAGTAAATGGAAAGGCTATTGTAACACTTGAAAAGTATCAAACAGAAGAACGGCGCCATAAAGATAGCGTGATACTACAGTACAGTATGGTAATTTTAACGTTTTTATTGGCAATTCTGGCATCTATTCAGGCTGGATTAATTAAATTAAAGCCATTTTTAGATTTGACGCAATAAACATACAAACAATCAAGGAATCAACATACTTTTCCTATTCTGACAGAAACGCTGTAGAGAATCAGTTCTAAAACACTTCTGTCCAGAGGTATGCCAGCGCCGATCACGGCAAACACAGAAATGCCCCAAAGTTTGTTTCGTCAAAAAGAACAGGATTGTTAGTGGTTGAATTTTGACCAAGTATAACTAGTACGAAAAATGGGCATCATTGTGCTGTTCTTGTTTCAAGCGCACTCGCTGACTTTTGCCCTGTAAATCAAGTTCAAAGTGTCACAAGCTTTCAAAACGTTAGGTATAGATTTCTTATTAAAACCGTTGCTAACGCTTTCTAGGTAACAGGAAGCCTGATTTTTGATAGCTAACTTAAGGATTTACCATAGTAGGAATAACCTGCACTTAAAAAAGCCTCCCGAATGGGAAGCTTTTTGGTTGTGATAGCTCATTCGTAGCAAGCTACTAGAAGTTATATCTCATACCAACTGTCACACCTTGAATGTTGATATCTACACCATCAAATTCAGCAGACCTGTATCTGTAGCCGATAGCAAGGTCTACATTGTCAAGCATGTAACCTACTTCCAATCCTGCTTGATAAGAGAACTTGGATTCTGATTCAGATATACCGAAGACGTTGGCTTCGCCCTTTAATGAACCAACGCCAAGAATGAGTGCGCTATATAATTTATTACCTTTATCTATAAACTTAGGGCGTGCGTTAATATAAAAGGCATCACCTTTAACACTGGCATCTTCATTAAATTCAGCTTCACCAAAATGTTGGTATTCTAACTCCACACCTAAATCTACATTAGGGTGAACTGCAAAATTATAACCAGCATACACACCTCCACCTAAGTCGTTGCTTTCATCAATAGTTGCAATACCAGCATCTAACTCAGTATTGTGACCTACAAGTAAATTGCCGCCGACATAAAAATGGTCTACCTCGTTTGCACTTGCACTTGCACTTAAGAGTGCTAGTAAAATCAGTTTTTTCACTTTAAGTCCTTATAGTTGATTTGGAGATATTATGCATGCATGGGAGTATCGTTAATAGCGAATATTTAACGTAACGCTCGTTGTGCGCATCAAGCCAAAGCCTAATCTTGAGGCAATCCTTTTAGCTAGCGCTATCTTAACCGAAGCGCTAGCTCTCCCAAACTCACTTTGCCATACAAAAAGTAATTTATGAATTGCTAATTTAAGTAGATGCTCTAGCTGATTTCTGTCCAAAAGCGAGTTTCAAACTTTGTTGTCACACTTTCGTTGGATAGCCACATTGATTGAGTCTAAGTGTCGATCTTTATTGTCAGTATTGGGTTCTTTTAGCCACGATAGTAACGCACTTCGGAAATAGAAAAGTTTCAAACTTTAATGTCCTCCGACAATAGCAGGGATAAACAATAAAGGGCCACTGACAACCCTTTATTGAAGCGTTACATTTGGTGCTCTACCCATGAATGCCAACAACTCCAAATCGCTACGGTAAGCATCTAGCAAAGCTTGTTTCGCTTTCGTGTAAGCCCCTAATTTGCCATGTTCAAGGCAACTGTATCTGCGAGCAACTTTTACTGGCTTTCCATCCTCATATTTCATCCAATTCGCAACGTATTCGTATACAGGGCTTTTCTTGTCAGGTGAAAGGCGGTATTTAGGCTCTAGGTTGCGTGGCAATCGAGATAGCAAGGTTCGATCAGATAAGACGCGAGGCCAGAACTTTCCCCACTCTTCTTTACCAATACGGTCCCGCTCTTTGACGGCGAGTTTTATAGCTTCCTCTATTCCAATTTTGTTAAAGCCTACTGAGCGAAAACGGCGAGAACCTTCTGGTGTCGGCACTGTTACTTTAATTGCTGTCTTGCCTTCTGAAACAAAACGTATGGGGGTCTTACATGAACTCATAAAATTGATCCACTAATAGTCGCATGAAGCAGCAGCATCCATATTATTCATTATCTTCTCACACCAGAGCTTTCTTTCTTCCACAGATATAGGTTTATTCATAGGTGTACTTTGTGGATAGATACTGAATGTAGTTAAACGAACGGCATCAGAAATATCGCCAAATTCGACGTTACTACCAAACTTACTGCTATCAAAACTGTACAGTTCACCAATCTGAAAAACGTCAATAATTTGCTTTCTCAGAGAAAGGTATTCATTCACATCAATCAGTTCAATAAGTTCCATAACATCTGACACATAGCCAATAACAACTTCCATTTCTTCTACTAAACCAAAAAATAGCAGTGGTTTAGGTTGTAATTTACTCATGAAAAACGCTCCTACTATCTCTTAATCCGATTAAATAGATTATCCGAGTTGCGGTTTTTTACTTTCAGAAATCTAATCCTACGAGCAACGATACACGCATATCTAACACCAACCAGGACAAGAAGGACAGGCGCGACAGTTACAGCAAGCTTTAGACTATCAAGCCAAATGCAAATGATTAGAACAGCCGTTAATACAAAAGAAGGCAGCTCTAATATTTTGGATTTTTTAAGGAGCTTCCTTAGATTTGGTGTCATGCTTTTTGCTTCCTTCTGAGCCAAGTAGTTGCTTGCCATGCACCAATAAACAACCCGACTAACTGAATCGTCCCCCAAACTATAGAGTAACCAAACGCCATAGAACCTATTGCACCGACACATAAACAAAAACCCGATGCGAAATAAGGTTGTGAACACCTATCATTCACATACAATCCAACCTGAATGAGAAAACCAACAATAATTCCTATGTTTACAAAAAACATAATTAATCCTTTTCGGTTAAAAATACACAAAGGTTATCAATGGCCGAATAAAAACAAACCACAGACACGCCAGCAGACAACCCATAAATCAAGCTGATCAGCTCACCATACTCATTGAAACCTTCCATCCCTCCGGTCATGAATATGAACACCATAAAAGCGAAGAACGATACGGTTGAAAACCGCTTAAATGATTTCAAAGACCCTGGAGCCGTCACTTTCTTGTTGCTAACTTTAGTTGCTTTGGAATTAGACACTATTACCCCTTAATTTCTATATGTGGTGTACCGGCAGCTGAGAACCAACACTACATGTAGTGCTTCGCTACCTGCTTTCTTTTGGATGCAAACTGCCAATCACGATAGAGTGAAAAACGTGTGAAGTTCTAACGTAAATACAAATTTCACGATCAATTTTTCGCCTGTCTAACTTAGATAGGCACTGCGCCGGATAAACAGAGAAACCGTCATAACCAACCTTTCCACTATCAATGAAAGCTTGAAGCCTAGTGATGGATAGCCGCCCCCTTACGATCCCTAAAAAACAACCAGCGATACCAATTAACCAATTAAGCACAATGAAACTAAAATAGGTTCAACCATGATATTCCTCTATTTCTGGTTTGGGTCGTAAGCTTCATCAATAAAAAATGATGCGTTAGTTTCGTCACCTTTAGCAAGAGAGTTAATGTGCTCTTGGTAAGCTCTAAATACTTGTTCTGGGATCTGTTCCTCCTCGCTGAGATACAGCTCAACAAGCGAGATAGGCCAGCCGAAAAAACGAGGTTCTTGATAGGTAAGCGTTCACCGAGGTATCTTGACTTACCAGATCTGAAGAAACATATGCAGTTTATAGATCAAAAACGTTTGGGTACGGTCTCTTCGTCACAACAGCCGTGATGATTTCACTCAACACTGACATTGCCGATAAGCCACGCTTTTTGCAGGTTTCGATGAGGGTATGTATCCTACTTCGGAATTTATCACCTGCATCCGAGGTCGTTCCGAAGCTGATTTTCCTTTGAATGACAAAACCTCTAATACATCGCTCAGCTTCATTATTGGTTAAGGGGATTGACGTTTTCTTGAGGAAAACCCACAAGCTCTCTCTATGTTTAAGCAGTAACTTGCATCGCCCTCTATACCGCTTGACCATCACACCTGTCCCTTTGCTCAACCAATGATCGAACGATTTTTGTAGCCTGTGCATTCGCCGCAAGTACCGTGAATAATCCAATTCACCTTGCTCATAACGATGCCGAGTATGGAAAATGGCGTTCGTCAGCAAACAAAGATGTTTGCCAATATAAGCGGTGTGGCCACCGCCACTATAATCCGCCATTTGCTGAAGATTGCGCTTCACATGTGCCCAACATAACTGATGACGGTCTGCGGCTATCCAGTTATAGCTTGGGCATTGGTCGCTAACCACAATGCCTGCATAGTCTTCATCGATGACCTTTTTTGCTGAGGAGGTTGAGCGTGAATAGAGTATTTGTTCATAGACAAGGTCATCACTGGCCACTAACCAACACCAACGAAGGCTCGTTTCATCATTTCGGTGATGAGAGGTTTCGTCAGCATGAATCAAAGTCGCTTTCTTTAACGCTTGTTTTATCGCCTGATGCAATGGCGTTAGCATTGAAGCGACCTTCGTTTGCGCTTCGCTAATCGCGCCGACCGAAAAGGTTGTGCCAAGCTGTTCTTTAAGTAGAGATTGGATTTTCCGAACACTGAGGTGATATTGCCCTGCAAGAACTCCAATGTAACTTAATAAGTTCGGCCCTATAATCCCTTGCGATGCATCGTCAGGCTTTTGAGCCTTGACGGTTTCTTTACAGTGCCGACATTGGCCTGAAAATAAACGGTATTCGGTGATATCGACAGTGGGTTTGGGAATATCGAAGACCTGATGGCGGTAGTAAGGGCCACCTTGAACATCTATATCAGACTGGGCACAGCAAGGGCACACTTCAGGAAAACAATCGATAACTACATCCGTTGCTTTCAGTCGTGAGAGTTTTCGTTGATGCCCTGTGTGGCCTTCTTTAGCTCCTCTCGAATTGCAACCACTAGAGCTTTGATCTTTTTTCGCTCATGCTTGTCCTTAGGGTTGTCAGACGAAGGTGGTTTCGATGAATTTTTGGAGTTAGTAGCTTGTTTATCGGTAAGGTGGCGCAACTGTTCCCACAACTCTTCAATCAGTGCGTTTGCTTCGTTAAGGTCAGAGGCTACGGGCGGTTCCTCTTGATATTTAGGGGCTTTCTTTCTGCTCATAACAAACAGGATGAAGCACTGGAATGATCACTCAATAGCCAAGAATGGATCAAGTGCTGAGTGTCACACTTTTTCTGTCAATAGGGGCTTGGTGAACACTTACGATGGTAACACCACCCTCATCGGTCTTTGCCGTGAGAACGAGGCGTACTTTAAAGGATAATAATCTTAGGTCAACAAAAAATATTTTATTTATCAACTGAGTGGAGATAAATTCACCCATTTGTATGAATTAATATCAGAATTGTCGATTCCTACTCCATTTTTGTACTAGCAATTTGTTGCCTGCAAACATATCGTAAACGCATACCGCTATCTTGGGTCTATTGACCTTTCGCGGTGATTTTTTTCAGCTATTTGTGGGTTCTTTATACAAGGCAGAGGCTTTGAAGTATAGCTAGCCTACATGAAGAGCCGATAACGTCATAGAAATGAGCCACAAATGCTGCCCGAAGGGTTCAGCTAAAAGCGTTTTATCTCGAACAAAATTTAACCACGAAAGATAAAACAGTCCCTCGTATGTCTTTCATTCTTCTTTCGCTAAAGCATCGAAACCTGCTGCTAGTTTATAAATCAGACATTTACAATAAGTAAAATATTCATTATTCGCTGACTTTTAACCTCAATAAATACAACTTGCTTTATATCAACCTATTGCGAAAAAACGGACTCATTTCTTTTAACCAAACTCATACCAAATCTCCTACTTTCCTTTCAGAATCAACTTTTTTTACTACTACGCCAAAGTCTTTAGTTTCTATAGTTTGAATTGTTCAACAACGAATGTGAATGTAATTGAATAGATGAGGGCGAGTAAATGACTGAAAATTTTTTTACTCTTCGTGGATTCGTGACAACATTTATGTTTGTGTGCCTATCACTCCCTTTCTGTGTACGTTCAAACACTCTAACCATGGGATTGGCAGGACAGATTAAAGATCGTTGTGAAATTAATTTTTTATCAGGCAATGTGATGGCCTTTTCTGAGCAGAAGACGCAATCATTGCCCTTCTCACTATATTGCAATCGCCCTTTGGGGATCACCATCAATTCTCAATATGGTGGCCTTAAATATGAACATCAGGGCGTTGAATTAATTGAAAATTACGAACTATCGTTGCAAGTCGATGAGCTTCAATTAAATGAAAGTCGGCTTAGTAGACAATTGCTGTCGCCCGTAATGATAGACAGTTCTGGTGTTATTCCCTTTACTCAACGAGGAGTACTTAGGGTAACGCTCGAAAATAACTTGCTTTATGCCGGTTATTATCAAGACGTTATTGAAATTGAAGTCTACCCTTCAATTCATAGCGTGACAAAGTAGGAACTCTGCAAATAACTGCAGGGCAACATACGCTCAGCCGTAATCGAGCCAACAATTAAAAGTTAAAGGAATTTCTTATGAAAAAGTTAACACTCTGTGCAGCTGCTGTTACCGCTATTTTTGGTGCTAACACCCACGCTGCTCCTGGTGATGTTCAATTAGTTGGTTATGTATCACCTGTTTGTGAAGTGACTGGCCTTGCCACACAGTTAATTGACTTTGGAAACGTCTCAGCAATTCAAAGCGTAACTGTAGGTGGTCTGAATTTGAAATGTAATGATGCAGATGGTGCCACCGTTACTATGACCAGTGCTGAAGGTGGTTTGGAGTCGGATGATAATGAAGACTTTGCTCTAAAATATGATGCAACATTTAACCCTGGTGGTGGTTTAGCATCCTTTACATTGAACGCACCGGGTGGCCCTGGTCTAAACGATGTTTCAGCCTCTCAATCTTATGGCGGTTCAGGCACTTTGGCGAGCGGTGTAGGTGCATCGATTGACATTATTACTACTGAAACATCCCCTTGGGCTGGTGGCTACTCTGACACATTAACTGTGAATATCACCTCAAACTAAACGTACAAAATGAGGGGGCGCATTTCGCCTCCTCCTTTCTTTTCATGTAAGATTTTTTTGATGGAGCTTACTACTATGACTCGTTGGTTCACATTTTTCGTTTTGTCCTTTACGTGTATGTTCGCACATGCGTTTAAAGTAGAACCGATGTCTGCCGAGATGGCACCATTAGGGAAACGTGCTCAAATGACAATGCGGGTAGAGAATACCTCTACCGTGCCATTGACGGTAGAACTGCAACCCTACTTTATGACCATGGATGAATATGGTAACGAGACCATCGAACCAGCGGATGAAGAATTATTGGTCATACCCGTCACTGCCATTATAGAGCCAGGCCGTGCACAATCGGTTATGATTCGGTACTTAGGCGACCCTTCCATCACTGAATCTAGAGCGTACCGGGTTGCGGTTAAACAAGTTAAAGTGGAACGAGCGAGCAGCAACCAAGGCCAAGTGAGTTTGCTTCTTCGGTTTAACACGCTCATCAATGTTCGCCCGCAAAATACCTCGCCCCAGTTTGCCGTGACAAGTATAAAACAAAACGACAAAGATAATTGGGTTCTAGAAGTACTGAATAACGGTAACAGTTACGGACGATTAACTAACACGACCTGGAAAGTGTCCGATGGCACTCAGTCAACGTACTTGAAAGGAAACGAAATCGCACAACGTATCCCAGGGACGTTAGTGCTGCCCCACTCCAAACGTATCCTTGAAATGTTACCACTTGAGAATTTCAATATTCGTACACTATCCATTGATATTGAACAGGAGAAGTAGCGATGCAATGGCGTTTATTAGCCGGTGTGATGGTGTGCTTTATCTATACTAAAGCGTTTGGAATTACGCTTTCTCCAACTGTCATTGAGCTAAATACGGATCATCAGCTAACTTCGCAATTGGTAGTTTCCAATAACTCAACTAAAACGCTCGCACTTGAAGCCAACGTTCGGCGTTTGACGTTTGCGCCTGATGGTACGTTTGAAACGTCTAGTTCACCAAATGAAGACATTTTGGTGTTTCCGCCCGCAGCAATGCTTGCGCCCGGAAAGCGTCAAACATTTAGAATACAATGGCTAAGCAAAGTGGCGCTCGACGTGTCCCAAAGTTACTTTATTCGCTTTAGCACCGCCAATATTGATCGAAAGAGTACGCAAGTCGAAAAAGTGAATGGTTTATCTACTGGGATTAATCTAAAGATCCACTACAACGCACTATTACACGTCCACTCTTCTTCTCTTCAACCGGACGTAAAGTTACATATTGGTGAACATGGTAGTTTAACGCTCACTAACTCAGGGAATCGATTCACTTTCACCTCATTACTCAGGTTTGACAGTCTTCATGGTGACTTTAATCAAGTCGTGCTTGAGACGTTAGGTGAGCAATTTGTCCCACCACATTCTACTATTACTGTACATTCTTCTTCGAATCAATTACCCGTTGGCGTTTATCATGGTTATGAAAACTGACTTTTTAAAGATTTTTAAGTTGATGCGCAGGTTGAATAGTCTCACATTCATGTGCTGCTCTGTTCTATTCATAATAATTCCTGCTGCCCACTGCCAAGAAATGGTGCTTAATCCGACTGGCCGAGATATTCAATTAACATCTTTGCTTAGGGTCAGTGATACCATATTAGGTGAAGCAGACATCACCATTACGGCAGACAACCAAATTTTATTACCCAAAGAGGACACCCTATCTCTCCTGACGTCAGTTGTAACGCAAGAGGTAATGAATGCGTTGAGGGAATCTAGTGGTAATAACGTATTGTCTCAGCAGCACTTCGCACAAACAGGGCTAGGTTTAACCTTCGATTTTGCTTCATTAGAATGTGTTTTGACGATCCCACCACAATTCAGCCTGACTCAAAATTTATCAATGAGCGAAGCGGGAAATTTATATAATTATGCGCAGCCAAGCCTTTTAAGTGGCTATGTGAATGTGTCACTTTCTGCAAATGAAAGTCAGTTTGTCGACGAAGACTCTGCTCGAGAAAGTCTATATCGCAGCCGATTCGACTCAGCATTGAATGTAAGCATGCTTAATTTTGAATATGAATCCTTTATAGAAAATGGTTCTCTAACTGGTTCAAGCTACGTTAGGGAGGGTACACGCCTTAACATCGATTACCCTCAACAAGGCACTCGAATAGTAATAGGTGATATGTACAACAGTGGTCAAGCCTTTCAAGATGGAACTGACATTTTAGGAGTTGGTGTGACGCGTGACTTCACGCTTATACCAACCAAAAATGTACGCCCTCGCGCAAGTCAAACCTTCACACTCCAACGTACATCTAATGTCGATGTGTATATCGATGGCATCCCTGTACAAAGGTTAACCCTTGGGGCAGGTAGTTATAATCTCAGTGATATTCCACTAGCACAAGGAAGCAATGATATTGAGCTTGTTATTACTGATCGTTCAGGAAATGAAGAACGCATTGAATTTTCGATTGCGACCGGTAATGATTTATTAAACAGTGGCGAATTCGAATATAGTATCATGTATGGCGTTCCATCAGAAATCCAAAATAGACAATTAGAATACCTCACGGATGAGCGTATTTTTCATGGTTATCTCGATGTTGGTGTCTCACCTTGGTTAACCTTAGGAGTTAATTCTCAAGTCCGTGAAAACCTATACCAATATGGTGCTAGCGCACTTTTCGCTTCTAAACTAGGCATTACTGAATTAAACGCTTCACAGAGTGATCATCCGATTTATGGCCGCGGTGACGCTTATAAAGTGGCATTCGATGCCGAATTTTCTAAATCAAACTCACTAGAGCCACAATTAAGCTTCAGTTATGAATATTTAAGTAATAGCTTCAGTGGAGTGTCGGCCTATGAAGCATCAAGCAGTGATATTAATTTAACGACTCATTATGCTAGTGCTTTTGGATCCATCTATCTTTCACGTTCATTACGCGCGGCTGTTACTCTAAATTATCGAGCTGGCGTTGATAAAAAAAACGATTATTGGATTGTAAGTCCCAGCTTATCAGCAAGATTATTCGATACACCCGCCACGTGGAGCGCTCGTGTTAATTATAAGAATAACGAGAGGGGGAGCGATGACATTAGCACGACTTTCACCTTAAGTTGGCCACTCAGCAAACAAACACGTGTCGTTGGTCGTTATTCAACAGAACTCAATGAAAGTGCCTTAGATTATAGTTATCAAAATAATATTGGAAGCACTGGCGGTGTTTCTGCATTTGCCAGTACCATTAATAACAAAGAGACTGACGCAGATGTTAATCTTGGGGTTAACTATACGGCAAACCGCTACGAATTAAGCGCGAGTCACACCTCTCGCCTTGAGAGCATCAGTGATAATACGAGAAATCATAGCACCGATCTTAAGCTTAGTAGTGCGGTTGCATTTGCAGGGTCATCAGTGACACTAGGAAGACCCGTTCGAGAAGCGTTTGCCATCATTAATAAACATGAAAGCCTTGCAGAGAACGACGTTGCCATCGACCCTACCCGAGACGGTAAGCAAGCACGCGTCTATCTTTATGAAGACGCTTCTGCGTTGGTTCCTGACCTTGTGGCCTATAACAGCCAAGTGATCGGATACGACGTGGAAAATTTACCACCCGGTTACGATCTCGGAGAAGGCGCTTTTTGGGTTAAACCTGGCTATAAAAAAGGATTTCAACTTCAAATTGGTTCTGATGCGGTATTAACCGTCATTGGTAAGCTGTTCGATCGTCAAAGTAACAGCCCTATTTCACTTGTTGCGGGCTTTGCCCAGTACCTTGGTAAAACACAGCAAGAACCGATTGAATTCTTTACAAACCGTAGTGGGGTTTTTGCTATTTCTGGATTAAAACCGGGACAATACAAACTCGTTCTTGATACTAAAGAGCAAGAGTCGGTAGTTATTAATCTTAGTGAACGAAGTGACACCTTGATCAGATTAGGAGAGTTATATGTCGATTAAACAACTAAAGCGGAGCGCATTGTTCTTGCTACCATTGGCTAATATACCTTCTGTTTGGGCTTGTGAAGCTAACTCTCTGTCTATCCAACCAGCATCAACACAAGCAAAATACGATGTCTTCAATAACAGTAGTTTTGCAACTATCAATACCTATCGCGTGAGTGCAAATATTATTGGTGAGGGCTGCGAGCTTAACTTAGCTTTACAGCTTGACGATACAAGTAAATCACTGAAAAGTAGCCGTCAAGAGCCGCTTTTTTTCGAGTGGAGTGGACAATCAGGTAACACAATAGCTAATCAATGGCGCTTTACTTTGACCGAGAACCAACCTACTGCAACCGTACAAATGCGCTTTCCCGGTAAACAATGGTTAACGTCAGGGAGCTATCGAGGAGTTTTAGAAGTTGCAACGTCTTATGCACAAGGAGACAGCAAGATAGAAATAAGTCCTACCTTGCTTCCTGTCACTGTAGATGTACCATCCGCGGCGAAAATTCATTTTTACGGATTATCACAACCACACTATGACCTTGACTTAGGAACGTTACATTCAAACAAAGTGATCAACTCCTCGCCAAATCTATGGGTACAAAGTAACTCTGCCTACACAGTTGTTTTGGAGTCATCACATCAAGGTGCATTGCGCCACGAATCAAATGACCCCAGATGGGACATCCCCTATCAGCTTATCTTCGACAACGATAATATAAACCTAAAACATACTGATGCACGTATTCAACGTGATGCTGCGACGATCGGGCAGCCCATTCCTTTGAGCTTTATTATTGGTGACGCGACGGAAAAGCCAGGAGGTCAATACAAAGATATGTTACAGATATTTATCGAACCTAACCTATCACAACAACCATAGTGTGTGCTATCTTTAAAATTATTAATAATATATTGGAAAAATTCGGCACTGTTATCTACATTTGATATATTGAAAATAAGTATAATAAATGTCAATGGTAGTTTATCATGATAAATATCGACTCAAAAAAGAATAGTAATAGAAATAGCAAGCATATACTTCTAGTTAGTGATAACGGAATTTCCAATCAGTTTATACAACAAGAAATAGAAAAAACTGGCTATTTTTCCTTAGAAAAAAAATGCTCGAAAGAGATCACTAAATCTGAAGAGATCATTAGCTCTGATCTCGTTCTTATTAGTTATCAAAACATAGTGGAGTTTAGTGGTAACAATGTAAGCTTAACAAACATATTGTCCAACAAATGGATAATTTACGATGTTCCTAAAGAAATTGGAGAAAAGGCATTAGCAGAAATGCAATTAATGCATTTCTTGAATTTGAAAGGACTTATCTATCAGGATGCACCTATAGAGCACTTCACACGTTGTCTAAAAACTGTCAGTGACGAAGATCTGTGGCTACCAAGAAAAGTAATGACACAGATGCTCTTCGAAATTCGCCCTTATGCACTAAATTTACAAGTGACACAGGCTAGTACTAATCTAACCAAAAGAGAAATTCAAATATTTAAACGCCTCATCAAAGGTGCATCAAATCTTGAAATATCTGAAGATTTATTTATCGCAGAAAGCACTGTGAAAACACATCTTTACAACATATACAAAAAAATGAATGTAAACAACCGTAAACAGGCCATTAAGAAGGCACGTTTTATTTATGACTATTCTTCATATAATAGCTCTAAGCACTAACTTATCACTGCTCATATGCTAATTTCAAGGAGGAAAGGCCTAATCTTCGAAATTTAATAGCTATTCTCCAGACAATTAATTTTGAGTTACGCGGTTCTTGTTTATCATTGCTTTATTCACTATCGCAACAACTGCGCGCTATTGCTGCAATTTCTCTTTTACTTCAACCACTTTTGAAAAATCTAAACCTAATTCTTCTACTGCTTCTTTGATAAGCACAGGATTTTGCATTACCTGCCCCATCAATGCCTGAAGCTTATCTTGTGGTAGCCCCAGTTGACTGATTGTTGCCATGGCTGCCAAAGGGTTTTGAGTTAACGCATGAAATAGCTCGTTGATTTTCTCGTCACTGATATTATTGTCTTTCAACATCGCAAGAATCGGGTTCATCAAATTACCTTGAAATACTTTTAAAATGGGCTAGGGTCTGTTTATCTTTCGCGGTTAAATTTTGTTCGAGATAAAAGCATTTTAGACGAGGCGAGGTGTATGTCGCCTAGTCACTCTAAGCAAATACACCTCAACAAAGGATAAAACGCTTTTAGCCGAACCCTTCGGGCAGCATTTGTGGCTCCTTTCTACGGCGTTATCGGCTTTTCATGTAGACTAGCGACACATCAAAGTCTCTGCCTTGTATAAAGAACCCATAAATTGCTGCAAAAATCAGCTCGAAAGGTCAACAGATCCTAACAGTTTACCACTGAGCACGACACCCACGTAACTCGTTATTTCATTTTAGGACAAATAAACTTACCTTTGGCCGTTACTCTCACGACATTGTCGACTTGTAACTGAGCGACTAGCTGATAAATACCATGTCTTTCACGCTCACAGTGAGCCGTTATTTTGATTCGCTCATCTAGCTCAATAGGAGCATGATAGCGAACATCTAACTGTGCGGTAAGTGCTTCAACGTCTTGAAACAGCAGACAATGCGTCATCGCGCCATCCAGCAGAGCACTTGCGATGCCGCCATGTAATAATCCGGTATACCCTTGATGACGCGGCAGAACATGAAATTCTGCGACAACGGAATGATCGGGTAAACATTGATACGCAACGGCTAAAGAGTTCGGATTCGCGTCGGTTGCAGAACACACTGCACATTGATAATGAGATTGGTGGGTAATGTGAGACATGCGATTTCTGGACATAATGACAACTCATATTCAAACAAGTAATTAGCATATGCCAATTACATTTAAAGAAATGATGAGTAATCTTTGTTTGCACAACACTGTGGTTACCAATGGTCATCAAGGTGCGGGATCCAGGGCATATACGGTCTGTTTTATCTTTCGAGCTGATTTGGGTACGTGAATACTTGGCGTACTGCGCCCTACCGTCTTTGACAAGAGGTACAACCACGGCACGCTGAGCGGGTGGTTTTACTTAACAAACTACGTTGGACTTTACAGTAGGCGCTCTTCAGTGCGCGACGAGCAGAAAACCAGTCATCTGGCTTTTGCAGGATTAAGTAGCCGTTAAATCGCTTGACGAGTTCGGTTCGATGATTATCAATGAAGCGGCTGTCGAACTCGATCTCAAAATAGTCGAACGCTTCTTCTATGCAGCTAAAGCTAGCGATTTTGTCTTGAATAGAATTCTCAGGCATTCTATTTTCACCTCTTGAATCACACCTTTCATTTTCATCTTTTCTACTTAAAAATGCGAGGATTAAACGCGAAATCAAGCTTTTCAGCCTTCTTGACGATCTCTTTCTTCTTAGGATGATTGGGAGTCACAACGTCGTTTTTATGTAAGCGTTCACCGAGGTATCTTGACTTACCAGATCTGAAGAAACATATGCAGTTTATAGATCAAAAACGTTTGGGT